>CALMWA010000089.1 GCA_937873125.1 uncultured Actinomycetes bacterium
ATGGCGGCTCTCCGGGCCAGGGGGCTTCGGGTCGCGCCATTCAAGGTCGGGCCGGACTTTATCGACCCGTCTTATCACGGGATGGCCGCGGGGCGACCGGGACGGAACCTGGATGCGTTTCTTTCGGGGCCGGAAGTGGTCGAGCCTCTCTTTAAACACGGGGCTCGCGGGGCGGACGTAGCCGTCGTTGAGGGCGTGATGGGACTCTTCGACGGCAAGAGCGGTGGTGGAGAGCTGGCTTCGACCGCGCATGTAGCGAAGCTGCTGAACGCGCCCGTGGTGCTGGTCGTGGATGCGCGGGCGATGGCACGGTCGGCGGCGGCAATGGTCCACGGTTACGCGACCTTCGACCCGGACGTACGGATGGCGGGCGTCGTTCTCAACCGTGTCGGCTCCGACACCCACGAGAAGATGCTGCGAGAAGCTTTGAAACCTCTTGGAATCGCCGTGCTCGGTGTGCTGCGCCGCGACGCTAGTATCTACACGCCAGACAGACACCTGGGCCTCGTACCGGTCCCCGAACGCCGGGAAGAAGCCCGGCGTTCGCTCGACAGCCTCGGGGCTGTCGTGTCCCGTTCGGTCGACCTCGACGCTGTTTTGCGCCTCGCGGCTACCGCCGGGCCGCTGCGGGCGGAGCCGTGGAACCCGGAAGCGCCGCAGGAGGAACTGACGCCGGGCGTGCGCGTCGCGGTCGCCGCCGGGCCGTCGTTCAGCTTCCTGTACCGGGAGAACGTGGAGCTTCTGGAGGGCGCGGGAGCGGAGGTCGTCACCTTCGATCCCACAACCGACGAAGCCTTGCCCGCCGGGACCGACGCCCTCTACCTCGGTGGCGGCTTCCCCGAGACCTACGCCGAAGACCTCTCTGCCAACGAACCGATGCGGACATGTGTCCGAAGCTTTGCCGCGAGCGGTAGGCCGGTCGTGGCCGAGTGTGGAGGCTTGCTGTATCTCTCCCGCAAGTTGGACGGACGCCCGATGTCCGGCGTTCTGGAGATCGAGACGCGGATGACGGATCGACTCTCCTTGGGCTACTGGGAGGCTCGTGCACGCACGGACTCGCCGCTGGCGGAGCGGGGCGCGACCGTGCGCGGACATGAGTTCCACTACTCCAAGGTCGAACCGCAAGCGGGTGAGAATCCGGCTTGGGACTTCGCCGGGCGCGGAGTGGAAGGGTTTGTGGCGGGGGGCGTTCACGCGAGCTACCTGCACACCCACTGGGCGGCGACGCCAGAGCTACCGCGCCGGTTGTTGCGGGCTGCGAGGCTGGCGGCGGTTCGAGCGGAGGTCCGAGTATGAGCGGGCGGCTGATCGGGGTGGGCGTCGGGCCGGGGGACCCGGAGCTGTTGACGATCAAGGGCCTAAAGGCGTTGCGCGAGGCTGACGAGGTATTCGTACCCGTGGCGGATACCGGCGAGGTCGGGCGGGCGGAGGCGACGGTGTGCGAGTACCTGAACGAAGAGCGCGTCACGCGGCTGCTCTTCGCTCTCTCCGACGACGCCGAAGCGCGGGAGCGCAACTGGACGAACGCGGCACGCGAGGTCGCGGAGCACCTGCGGAGCGCAAAGACCTGCGCCTTCGCCACCATCGGCGACCCGAACGTGTACTCCACGTTCACGTACCTCGCACGAACGTTGAGGGAGATAGTCCCTGAAGTCGAGGTGGAGACGGTGCCGGGTATTACGGCTATGCAGGATCTCGCATCGCGCGGCGGGACGGTGCTTTTGGAGGGAGACGAGCGGCTGGCGTTGCTGCCGTTCACGGCGGGGGAGGCGGCTCTGCGGGAGGCTCTCCGCGAGTTCGAGACGGTGGTGTGCTACAAGGGCGGGGGACGGTTGCCGGAGGTCTTGCGGGTGGCGGAGGAGGCCGGACGGTTGGAGAGCGCGGTCTATGGGGCTCGGCTTGGGATCGAGGGTGAGGAAATCCTCGGTGCTTCGGGGATGGCCAGGCGCGAGGGGACGTATTTGTCCACGGTGATCTTCACCAGGAGAGGGGCCGAATTTGGCTAAGGTGTGGTTTATAGGGGCGGGGCCGGGAGCGCCGGACCTGTTGACGATCCGGGGCGCGAAGCTCATCGGCGCTGCGGATGTGGTGATCTGGGCGCGCAGCCTCGTCCACGAGGATATCCTTCAGTACGCACGTCCCGACGCAGAGATCATCGAGTCCACGGATATCCCCTTGGAGAGCGTGCGGGCGCTGTATGAGAAGGCCGTGCGGGAGGACTTGACGGTGGCGCGGGTTCATTCTGGGGACCCGAGCTTGTACGGGGCGGTGATGGAGCAGATCGAACGGTGCGACGAGATCGGGCTGGATTGGGAGATGGTCCCCGGTGTCTCGTCTCTGGGCGGCGCGGCGGCGGCCATCGGCCGCGAGTTGACGGTCCCGGAGGTCGCCCAGTCCATCATCGTAACGCGTCGCGCCAGCCGCACCCCTATGCCGAGCAACGAGGACATACGAAGCTTCGCCGCGCACGGGACGACGATGGCGATCTTTCTTTCGGCGGCGAAGCCTCGCGCCCTGCAACAGGATCTCCTCGAAGGCGGCTACCCGCCGGAGACACCGTGCGCCGTCGTATACCGGGCGACGTGGCCCGACCAGCAGATCATCCGCTGCCGCCTCGAAGATCTGGCCGACCGCGTGAGGCTCGCCGGTTTCACGCGGCAGGCGCTCATTTTAGTCGGACCGGGGCTCGGCGCGGGCGGGACGCGATCTCACCTGTACGACCCGGAGTTCTCGCACATGTTCAGAAAGGCGGAAGCCAGCGCCGATGCCGCAGCCTCGTAAGCTCAGCGAACCGGCCATGCCCCCGAGCATGGCGAGGGTCAAGGGCGACAAGCTCAGGACCGGCTGGACGACGGGCGCCTGCGCCTCCGCCGCCGCCAAAGCTGCCGCCCGAGCGCTCGTAACCGGCGAGCCGCAAGAGCGCGTGGACATAAGACTTCCCAAGAAGGGCGACGAACGCCGCGTGGAGTTTCCCGTCGAGCGCTGCGATCTCCGGCCGGGTAATTGGGCGGAGGCCGTGGTCGTAAAGGACGCCGGTGACGACCCGGACGTAACGGATAAAGCGCACATCACGGCGCGGGTGTCGTGGCGAGAGGAACCCGGACTGGAACTCGACCGGGGCGAAGGTGTAGGGACCGTGACCAAGCCCGGACTCGGGCTGACGGTCGGTGGGCCGGCGATAAACGCCACGCCACGAACCATGATCTCCTACTCGGTGCGCGAGGTGCTGGACCCGGACGAGCGCGGCGTTCGCGTGGTGATAAGCGTCCCCGGCGGCGAAAAGATGGCTGAGAAGACTACGAACGCCCGGCTCGGCATAATCGGGGGCATCTCCATCCTGGGCACCACCGGCATCGTGCGCCCGTTCTCGACCGCCGCCTGGGCCGCGAGCGTCGTGCAGGCTGTAAACGTTATGGGCGCGCAGGAGATAAACACCTTCGTTCTCTCTACCGGCGGCCTGACCGAGAAGGCGGCGATGCGTCTCCTGCCGGACCTGGAGGAAGTCTCCTTTATCGAAGTCGGGGACTTCACCGGGCAGGCTATAAAGCGGGCCGTCGAGAACGGGCTCAAGACGTGCTTCTTCGTCGGGATGGCCGGAAAGATATCCAAGCTCGCCGCCGGGGTGATGATGACCCACTGGACCCGCTCGAAGGTGGATAACGACCTTCTGGCGAACATCACCGCGAGAGCCGGTGGGTCGCCGGATCTCGTAGAGGAGATGAAGGACGCCAACACCGCCCGCCACGCTTACGAACTCTGGAAGGCCGCCGGACTGGAGCGCGCTCCACATCTGTTGTGCGAGCGGGCCGCCGAGAACCTGACCGAGTACGCGGAGGGCAATCTGGAGGTCCACGTCATAATGGTGGACTTCGACACGCTGGACCCGGCCGGCGCGAGCCCCGGCGCTCTGGAGAAGACGACCTGGAGCGCTGCGTGAGGCTCATCACCGTGATCGGTCTGGACGGACGCGTGCTCGATCCGCGAGCGCGGGAGGCCGTGGCTGAGGCCGCGCTCGTTGTCGGAGGACGGCGGCATCTGGACGAGCTTGGGGTGGACGCTAGACGCTCCGCCGAGTTGAGCGGAGACCTGTCCACTTCGACGAAGCAGATCGAAGCTTCGGACGGCCCGGTGGCCGTGCTGGCGTCCGGCGACCCTGGTTTCTTCGGTATCGTGCGTCTGCTGGAAGAGAGGTTCGGGCGTGAAAGCCTGCGCGTCATTCCGGCTGTGTCGTCGGTCGCGCGGGCTTTCGCGCGGGCGGGCCTGCGCTGGGACGATGCCGTCACCGTGAGCGCCCACGGCCGCGACCCGCGCCGGGCCGTCAACGTCTGCCGCGCCCACCCCAAGGTGGCCGTCCTCACGAGTCCGGACTTTGGCCCGGCGGAACTCGCGAGGGAGCTTACGGGATGGAAGCGCTCGTTCTTCGTTGCGGAGAAGCTCGGCGGGGCTGAGGAGCGTATCTCGCGCGGGAGTGCGGAGGAGATCTCCGCCGGTGAGTGGGGCGACCCGAACGTGGTGCTCGTGTTGGACGAGGCGCGGCTGGCGGGGGAGAAGGGTTGGATCTCCTCGGGCATTCGGAGCCCCGGCGGTTGGGCATTACCCGAGAGCGAATTCGAGCATCGGGGTGACATGATCACCAAAAAAGAGACCCGCGCCCTCGTTCTCGCCCGCCTCGGCCCTGGCCCCGGAGACCTGATCTGGGACGTAGGCGCGGGCTCTGGCTCCGTAGCCATCGAATGCGCCCGCCTCGGCGCGGCCACCGTAGCCGTCGAACGCGACGGGGAAAGCTGCGACCATATCCGCCGCAACACTGCGCGCCACAACGTTAGCGTGCGGCTCGTCGAAGGCGAAGCGCCAGATGCCCTGCAGGATCTACCCGACCCCGACGCCGTGTTCATCGGTGGCACGGGCGGCTCCTTCGAGTCCATAGTCAAGAGCTGCGCCGTGCGGGCGCGCCGGTCGGTCGTGTTGGCACTCGTTGGCTTGGAGCGCGTCGTCCCGGCGGGCCTTATCCTCGAGGACTGCGGTTTCGCGGTCGAGACCACGTTCCTCCAGACCTCGCGCATGACGAGCGTCGGCCCCGCGCACCGGCTCTCCCCCGAGAGCGCAGTCTTCGTCGTAACGGGGGTCCGAACGTGATCGGCCTGATAGCCGCCACCGCCAACGGCCGCCGCAACGCCGCCCATCTCGCGACCGCCTGGCCCGACGCCCGTCTCTACGCCGGGAAGCCAAAGGAAGCCCTAAGCGAAGCGTGGTCCGAGTGTGACGCTATAGTCCTCTTCCTCGCCACCGGAGCGGTCGTCCGGCTCATAGCACCCCTGATCGAAGACAAGAGGCGCGACCCCGGCGTGGTCACCGTGGACGACGCAACCTCCTTCGCCGTCGCCCTCTGCGGCGGCCACGACGGCGGCGCGAACTCTCTGGCCGAACGGGTCGCGGAGGCCCTCGGCGCGAAGCCCGTGGTAACGACGGCCAGCGACGCTTTGGGCGTTCCCGCGCTCGATTCTCTCGGTGACGCGCTCGGTTTTCGTCTCGAAGAAGGCTCGGACCTCGCGGCCGTCGGGGCGGCGCTCGTGTCGGGTGAGAAGATCAACCTCGTCTCCGAATGCCGGTGGCCGCTCGGGCCGCTGCCGGAGAACCTGATCCCTTCAGAAGAGGAGACGCCACCGCTGGTCGTGATCTCCGACCAGATCGTGGACGTTCCGAAACCGGCCGTCATCTATCGTCCGCCGTCGCTCGTAGCCGGTGTCGGGTGCAGTCGGGGAGCTGGCGCGGACGAGATCCTGGCCCTCCTCCGGTCTTCTCTGCAAGAGGCCAACCTCTCCATGAAAAGCGTCGCCGCCCTGGCCACCATAGACGCGAAGAGCGACGAAGTAGGTCTCCTCGAAGCGGCCGGAAATCTTGGCGTGCCGCTGCGGTTCCACACCGCCGCAGCTCTCTCAGCGGTCGAAACGCCGAACCCTTCGAACGTCGTGCGCGAGGCGGTCGGTACGCCGAGCGTCGCGGAAGCCGCCGTACTCGTCTCCGGCGCGGAACTGGTTCTCGAAAAGCGGAAATCCGCCATGGCGACGGTCGCGGTCGGGCGTCTGCCGGTGCGGGGCAGGTTGTACCTCGTGAGCCTCGGGCCGGGTGAGGACGACTTGATACCGGCTCTGGCCCGCGAGGCTCTGGCTGCCTCGGCCCTGATCGTGGGCCTCAAACAGTACGTGGACCGCGTCCGGCACCTGCTGCGCCCCGGCACGCGTATCCTCACACCGCCGCTGGGAGACGAGATAAAACGCGCCGAACTCGCCCTCGAAGAAGCCCGCGCCGGTGGTAGCGCCGCCCTGGTCTCCAGCGGCGACATCGGCGTCTACGCGATGGCTTCGCCGGTCCTGGAACTCGCGGGCGACGACGTGGACGTAATAGTCGTGCCGGGCGTCACCGCGTCGCAGGCGGCAGCCTCCCTGCTCGGCTCCCCCCTCGGCCACGATCACTGCTCCATCAGCCTCTCGGACCTGCTAACGCCCTGGGAAATCATCGAAAGGCGCGTCGAAGCCGCCGCCCTCGGAGATTTCGTGGTCTCGCTCTACAATCCCCGCTCGCGAGGCCGCGACTGGCAACTCGGCAAGGTCAGGGACATCCTGCTCGCCCAACGCCCGCCCGACACGCCCGTCGGAATCGTCCGGGACGCCTACCGCCCGACTCAGCAAGTCGCCGTTACGGATCTTGCTTCTCTACACCCCGAAGACGTGGATATGCTCACGATAGTTGTGGTCGGAAGCTCGCAGACGAAGCTCGTGGCGGGACGCATGGTGACGCCTCGGGGGTATCTGTCGTGAGGAGCGTCTTCGCCGTGACCGACCAGTGCGCGGGCTGCGGCGCGTGCATAAAGACCTGCCCCGAGAAGGCGATACAGCCCGCGCCGCGCGGCTACCCGTCACCCCTGATCGTTCTGGAGGACCGCTGCTCGGGCTGCGCCGAGTGCGCGGAGGTCTGTCCGGTGTCGGCCTGTATCGAAATTTTGTTGGAGGAAACGTGAGGCGCGTGCATCCCATAGAGACGGAGAGCTACCGTATCATGCGTGAGCTGGTGGACCTGTCGGACTTCGGGCCGCTGAGCCGCGCCGTGGCCGAACGTGTGATCCACGCCTCCGCTGACCTGGAATACGCCGAAACCCTGGTACTGGACGAGGAATCCCTGCGAAACGGCCTCGAAGCCCTGAGTAACGGCGCGCCGGTCGTTGCGGACGTCGGGATGGTAGCAGCGGGGATCACGGGCCGCGAGACGCTCTGTCTTGTATCGAACCCTCGCGCCCGAAAACTCTCCGAAGAGTCTGGCATCACGCGTTCGGCGGCGGGGTTCCGGATCGCGGCCTCTGAGGTTGGATCTGGTGCTGTGTGGGTTGTTGGGAATGCTCCGACGGCGTTGTTCGAGTTGCTGGAGTTGGACGTCGACCCGGTGCTGGTCATCGGACTTCCCGTGGGCTTCGTCGGGGCAGTTGAATCGAAGGAGCGGCTGATCGAGAGCGAACTACCCGCCGTCGCAAACCACGGTCGCAAGGGCGGCTCGGCGGTCGCGACGGCGGCCCTGAACGCGCTCATCTACTACGAGGAGGATTGAACTTGAAGAACACGGTTAGCATCCAGAGTAGGAAAAAAACTGAGGAGAATGGAAGAGCGCCGGCGCTCCTGATCGTGGGCCACGGAACCCGCGACCCCCGCGGCGTGAGCGAGTTTCACGTACTGATGGACCTCCTGCGAGAACGTAACCCTTCGCTTCCGGTAGAGGGTGGATTCATCGAGCTATCCCGGCCACCGATCTCCGAGTGCGTGGACCGGCTCGCGGAAGGTGGGGCGCGCCGGGTGGCCGCCGTACCCCTGATGCTGCTGGCCGCCGGACACGCCAAGGACGACATCCCCGCGACCCTGGTGCGTGAGGGGCTGGCTCACCCGGATATGAGCTTCCAGTACGGGCGCGCCCTCGGTATCCGCCTGGAGCTTCTGGAGTTGATGGAAGAGCGGATAAGCGCCGTGGTGGCGGAGGAAGAAAAGGCGGAGACCGCCGTTCTCGTCGTCGGGCGCGGCTCCTCGGACCCGGATGCGAACTCGGACGTCGCGAAGCTCTCGCGGTTGTTCTACGAGGGCCGTTCGTACCCGATGGTCGAGAGCGCGTATATCAGCATGACGCCTCCGACCGTCGCGGATGGGTTGGACCGTTGCCGCAGGCTCGGGGCGAAGCGTATCGTGGTGTTCTCGTACTTCCTGTTCACCGGCGTGCTGGAAGAGCGCATCCGAGAGCAGGCCGGGGCGTTCGCCGTCGACAACCCGGAGGTTGAGGTGCGGTACGCGGGGTATTTCGGGCCGCACGAGAGGGTGGCGGAGTTGCTGATCGAACGTTACAAAGAGGCCGTCGAGGGCGACATCCGCATGAACTGCGACGTGTGCGTTCACCGCGTGGCACTCCCCGGCTTCGAGGAGAAGGTCGGCGCACCCGCCACACCCCACTACCATCCTGACGAGGACGGCCACGACCATCACGGTCACGGCCATAGCGGCCATAGTCACGGCCACGGGCATCACCACTAGCCGTGGCTTTCGAGGATAGGGTTCGGGACCTCGCGGGAGAAGTCCAGCCGCCGGATAGCGCCGCCGCCGGGGAGGCGCGCGCCCGGCACCTGACGCTGACGAAGCCGCCGGGGAGCCTGGGGCTCTTGGAGGAGCTTGGGGCGCGGCTCGCGGGGATGGCGGGAGAATGTCCGCCGCCGGTTCCGGGGAGTCCGGGGGTGGTGGTGTGCGCCGGGGATCACGGGGTACTCGACCGGGGTGTGTCCCCCTGGCCCAAAGAAGTAACGGCGGCGATGGTGGGCAACTTCTGCGGCGGCGGCGCGGCGGTCAACGCCATCGCCAGGACCGTCGGGGCGCGGGTGAGTGTGCTGGACGTGGGGGTCGCTTCGGACCTGGAGCGGCACCCGCTCCTGCGTGGTGGCAAAGTCCGTCCCGGCACGGATGATTTGAGCCGGGGGGCGGCGATGAGCCGGGAGGAGGCCGCGCGGGCGGTGATGGCCGGGGCGGGGGTCGCCGAGGAGCTAATAGAGAGCGGCGGCGTGGATCTTCTAGTTACGGGCGACATGGGAATCGGGAACACGACGCCTGCGGCGTGCTTGATCTCGGCGTTCATCGGATACCCGGCAGAGAAGACCACCGGACGCGGCACCGGTATCGACGACGCGACGTTCGAGCTGAAAGTGTCGGTGGTGCGCGAGGCGCTCGCGCTACACGAGCCGGACGCCGGGGACCCGCTCGGCGTCCTGGCGGCGGTCGGCGGGCTGGAGCACGCGGCGCTGGCCGGCGTGATCCTCACGGGAGCGGTCTACGGAGTCCCCGTCATCCTCGACGGTGTGATCTCGAACTCCGCCGCCCTCGCCGCCCTCGCCTTCGCGCCAGAAAGCGCCGGTTACATGGTAGCCGGACACCTCTCCGCCGAACCCGGCGCTCGCGTCGCGCTCGAAACGCTGGGGTTGCAGCCTCTACTGGACCTCGGAATGCGTCTCGGCGAGGGTACGGGAGGCCTGCTTGCCGTCCCGATTGTACAGGCGGCGGCGCGGGTGTTGGGAGAGATGGCGACCCTGGAGGATCTTGGTTTCGGGTGAGTGATCTCTCTCGGGAGGCCATCGAGGGATTGCGTAGCCCGCTCGCCAGCGTCGTCGAGGTCCACGAGGCGCTGAACTCGACGCAGGCGCGAGCCCGCGAACTGGCCCGCGCGGGAACGCCGCACGGCACGCTCGTCGTAGCTGAGGTTCAGACCGGTGGGCGGGGCCGCCTGGGCCGCCGGTGGGGGTCGCCGAAAGGTGGGCTCTGGATGTCGCTCGTGCTGCGGCCCGGCTTCGACGCCGGTCAAGCGACACGCATTACCCAGACGGCGGCGGTTGGGGTGGCAAAAGCTCTCTGGGAGATTGGCGTCGAGGCCCGCATCAAATGGCCCAACGACCTGCTCGTGGACGGAAGGAAGATCTGCGGCATCCTGGCCGAGTCAAGCGTTGAGAACGTCCCCGTCGTCGCCAAGCGCGTCGGGCCTGGCAACGTGAATCGGCGTCTGGATTTCGTCGTGCTCGGCGTCGGCATGAACGCCAACCTCGACCCGGCGGACCTCGAAGTCCCCGACCGCGAAGTCGCCACGGTTCGTACCGAGCTGGGGCGGGATGTGGACATGTTGAGTCTCCTGCGCGCCCTACTCTCCAACCTGGAGACCGAGCTGTCCCGGATAGAAGACTTCGGAGCCGTACTGCAAGACTGGCGCGCTCTAAACTGCACACTCGGAGAGCGTGTTCGGGTGCAACGCTTCGGCGAGACTTTGGAGGGCATCGCCGAAGATCTGAGCGCAGAGGGTGCGCTCGTCTTGCGTACCGGGGATAGCCGCGTCGAGCTGTTCGAGGGAGAGATCGAGCACCTGCGTCAGGGAGACGCCGTATGAGAGTAGCCTGCGCCCAGTACGCCGTGCGAGATGGCGACCGGGAATACAACCTCCGGCGCTCCGAGGCCGCGGTTCGGGACGCGGCGGACCGCGGGGTGGATCTCGTGGTTCTCCCCGAGCTTGCGAATACCGGATGCGACCTCGATGGCCGCGAACCGGCCACGAGCCTCGCCGAGCCGATCCCCGATGGCCCCACGGCGCGTCTCTGGCGCAAACTGGCGGAAGATCATGGTATCTGCATAGTTGGTGGTGTCTTGGAGCGCGGTGAAGACGCTCTTTATAACTCCGCCGTTTTGATCGGGCCGGACTTCCTCGTGTGCTACCGCAAGACCCATCTCTGGGACCGGGAGAAGCTGCTTTACAAGCTTGGAACAGAGCTACCGGTCTTCGACACGCCATTCGGCGGTATCGGAGTTCTGGTCTGCTACGACGCCTGGTTCCCGGAGGCTGTCAGAACGCTCGCGCTGCGGGGCGCCGGTCTGATCTGCATACCCTCCAACCTTCCTGATGACTGGGTGCCTGAGAACCAGCGCCGCGGCGACCTCACGATGCTGAACGTCCACGCTATCGCCGGCGCCAACGCCAACCGCCTCTTCGTAGCTGCCGCAAACCGTGTGGGAGACGGCTACCTGGGCCGGAGCTGCATAATAGATCCTACCGGCGGTGTACTCGTCCTAGCCGGCGCCACGGACGAAGAGTTGATATTCGCTGACGTGGACCTCTCCCGTGCCCGCCGCGAGAAGAGCCTAACGGATCTCTCCCACGCTCACGGCGACCGCAACACCGGAGTGTACGGCGCCACGCTCTAGAGAGCCGAAAACAATAGTGCGCCTGGAAGGATTTGAACCTCCGACACCCGGTTTAGGAAACCGGTGCTCTATCCCCTGAGCTACAGGCGCGAGTATGGGAATCAGCCAATAGAATATCATCGCGGTAATTGGAAGTTAAGGTGCCGGTGTTGTGGTGTTCGGCGCTGTCAGTGAGACGGAATCGCTATACCTCAAGGGGTTTTGCGGGTTCTAGATATCCTTACCGGAACCGCGCACGACGAACCAGTACGAGCCAATCAGGATGACCAGGAACATGACCATAGCCAGACCGAACTCTATGTACTCGGTCCGCAGGCTGCCCTGACCCAGCAGGGTTAGAAGAAGCTCGGCGATCAATATGACACCTACTATAGCGGTGGTTATGAGCACGGGCCTCAACATACTGAGCCAATTCTAACAGCAGAGTGTGTACAGATGAAGTGCGAAGCGGGGATCACGGGTAGCAGGCTCCGTTCTGCTCTACCGGAAACTCCGCCGGACAGGAACCATCGGGCATCGACGGGACCGGTCCGCCCTCCGGCCCGCCGGCATTGAAGAGATCTCCTTTGCCCTCATCCTGGTACTGGTCCTGGGTGGCACCGCCGCCATCGCCGCTATCATCAACACCGAAGTCGAAGTCGTCGCACGCCTGTCCGTTGCCGTCCGGATCCAGGTTCGAGGGGTCGCTGGGATCCCGGTCCAGCTCTGTCTGGGCGGACTCTTGGGAGCCGAAGGACTCGCAATCGAACTGGTCGGCGCCCTGCTGCGCTTGCGCCGGGGCAACGGGATTCGCGAGCTGCTCGTAGGTCACGCGCGCAGTGAAGCCGCAGGCGAGTATCAGAGCAACAACGGCGAAGCGTATAAGAAATCGTCCATCCATCCCGGTCGTAGTCTACAGTATCCAGCTACCCGCTCGCTACACGCGTTCGCTACATGCGCTGGCAACCGCTCGTTTACCGGGAGAATCCGGTAACGTCTCGGCGTTTACGAGATGGCATTGCGGGGACGAAGTTTTATTGAATATACTTGCGGAACTCCGTATCATTAAGCTTGCGGCCGGGTGGAGACGGTTAGCAAGCATTATTTTACCCGGCTGCGGCAGGATTGTGCGTGATCTCCGCAACGCCCTGCCGCGTAGGATGTTTGAGGAGTGAATACGGAGACCTACCACATGCATCGGAAGATCTTACCCGGCACGCGAACCCCGGAGCGCCGCCGATCCCTGCCACGAGGGACTGCGCTGCGGAGGGCTCTGCTGACGGTGGCTCCGGCGGTCGTTGCTGCGGCGGTTATGGTCGGTTGCTCGTCGGCCGGGGCATCGGGGGACAAGGAACTCCTGATCGGCTACAAGGACTGGGACGAGAACGTGGCCGTCGCCAACCTCACGAAAGTGCTTCTGGAGGAAGATCTCGGCTACGACAAAGTAGATCTCAAGCTGGTCAAGGTTTCAGAGGCGTTCGAGGGTGTTGCCGGGGGGGATATGGACGCTTTCCAGGATGTCTGGCTGCCCAATCTGGAGGAGCAGCTCGATGAAGTCGCCGACGATGTGGAGCATCTCGATCCCTGGTTCAAGGGCGAGACGGCTTACGGCATAGCCGTTCCGACGTACATGGAGATCAGAAGCCTTGCGGAGTTGGACAAGGTGCGGACGGGCATGATCATCGGCCTCGGCTCGGACGCTAAGTTGCACCGCAGGATAGCGAAGAACGTCATACCCGAGTACGATCTCGAGATCAAGCTGGTCCAATCCAGTACGCCCGCCATGCTCACTGAGCTGGACCGGGCCTACAAAGAACGGGAGCCCATAGTGTTTCTCGGCTGGTCCCCGCACTGGATGAACGAGAAGTATGACTTCCGGTACCTGAAAGACCCGAAAGACGCCCAAGGTAAGTACAACGACCCATCGAAGCTCTCCACCATCGTACGCAAGGACCTCAAGGAAGACGACCCCGTAGCGTACGAGTTAATCAAGGCGATATCGCTCACCGAGGAGGAACTCAACGACCTGGAGGCCGAGATCATCGAGTCCGACGATCCTCGCCGGGGAGTGAAGACCTGGCTTTCGGATAACCGGAGCGTTGTAAGACCCTGGATAGAAAAAGCCGAGACGACCCAGGAGTCGTGAGGCGAAGGCCGGACACACGTTGAGAGACGGGAAACCGAGCAATCGCCTGACCGCGCCCGCAGGTCTCGCGGCCGTCTTCTTCGCCGCGCTGCTCATCGCGCTGGCCGGTTGCGGCTCCAGCGAGGCGTCGAGGCCCGCGGACGCTTCGGATCTTAAGCTGAAGATCGGCTACGTCGGCTGGGGTGAGGATCTGGCCGTTGCCCAGCTCACGAAAGTCCTTCTGGAGGAGAGGTTGGATCACGGCGAGGTCGAACTTCGCCGCGTGGGTATCCGCGAGGCGTACCAGGACGTGGCCTCCAAGAAGCTGGACGCTTTTCAGAGCGTAAGGATGCCGAACCAGAGCGCCGAGTTCGAGAGGGTCGCGGATCGTACCGCCTTGTTCAACTCCTGGATCGTCGGGACGACCCGAGCCAGCCTCGCCGTTCCGGCATACATGGACGTGCGAAATCCCGAGAAACTCGACACCGCCGTAGCCCAGGTACTCACCATCCGGCCAGACGCCTCCCCGGTGGGCAAGATTCCCTCCGCCGCGCTCTCGGACTACGGGTTGCGGGCAGAGCGCGAGTATCCGGACGCACCTGCCATGCTCGACGAGGTAGCCCAACTCTACGAGGAGAAGAAGCCGTTTGTATTTGTCGCCTGGACCCCGCATTGGTTGAACGAGGAGTACGACATCAATTACCTGGAGGACCCGAAGGGATCTCTCTCGGACATAACCCGTCCCGGTTCTCTGCACATGCTGGTCCGTAAAGATCTGGTAGACAAAGACCCCACGGCCCACGCTCTAATGGACGCTATCGTAATGACCGAGACCGAGGCAACTAACCTGCAAGTCTCTATCCGCGAAGCAAAAAACCCCGAAAACGGTGTTCATGTCTGGATAGACGACAATAAAAAGCTCGTGAAAGACTGGGTGAAATCCGCCCGCGAGAGGGCAGCCGACGGCTCATGAGTAGCTAGTTCAAACCGGCTTCAGCGTCCGTTGCCCTTGTCAACGCAGGGTTTACGGGATCTTCAGTAAAAGAGCGAAACCCTCTACACCACGCCGGTAGACGGTCGCGCCGTTGCAAATCGGCCAGCCGGGTGGATCTCCGTTTCGCCCACTAACGTTTACCCGACTTACATCCGCGTAAGTCCACCAAAACTATCATCCCGAACATCACTCTCTCCCACACATCACCCTAACGCCGCCCTTGCAAAATAGTGGTCTGGCAATCTCCCCTTGACCCCGAAAGATACATATGATATTTGTTCTAGTTATGGGAAAGCAATTCGCAATACGCAACAAAAACGGAGTGTGTGGTGTCGGATTTCATTAACCGTTGTCCTCATGCAGATGAGAGAACGGAGGGGAGGTGACGGTGGGTGTCGGGGGCGTGATCGCCGGTGTTGGCGTCGCTGGGTGTGGTGCAGCCGGATATCTGACGAGGTTCGGTCGGAAGGACGTGGTGGTCCTGGATCGGAAGTCGATCCTCGATCCGGTGGCTGGGTTGATGCGGGGCTAGGAGAGCAGAGATGTGGCGAAGTAGTTAGCCGGGGTTCAAAGACCATCCGGCTTGGCGGGCCGGGGCATCAGATCGGAGAGGAGCATTATGACCCAGATGAACACTACCGCGGCGGAGTTGGCGAAAGGGGCGCCGAGGATACTCCTGTACACGAGGCTGAGGAGAAGCCCCTACTTCTACTCTTCGCTCAGGCATGGTCCGGTCATGTACAGCACCTACAACCACCACTACCACCCGAGGCACTACGGTGACCCGGTCGAGGAATACTGGGAGCTCCTGAACGGCGTCACGCTCTGGGACGTCGGGGGGGCGGAGCGGCAGGTCGAGATCACCGGCCCGGACGCCTTCGAGTTCACGAACATGCTCGTCCCGCGCGACCTGAACAAGTGCGCCGTCGGACAGTGCAAGTACGTCTTCCTCACCGCCGAAGACGGCGGCATCGTCAACGATCCCGTGCTGCTGCGCCTCGATGAGAACCACTTCTGGCTATCGTTGGCTGATAGCGATGGATTGTTGTGGGCGAAAGGTCTCGCCTACAACTCCGGTCTCAACGTGCAAGTCCGGGAGCCCGATGTCGGTCCGATGCAGGTGCAGGGTCCGAAGTCCAGGGACGTGATGGTGGATCTTTTCGGCGAGAGCATTCTGGAGATTCCGTACTACTTCATGGCACACAGGGAACTGGATGGGATGGAGGTCGTCGTCTCGCGCACCGGCTACACCTCGGAGCTGGGGTACGAGATCTACCTGAAGAACGCCAGCCGCGACGGCGACAAGCTGTGGAGCGCGGTCTGGGAGGCCGGACAGCCGCACGGGATGAGAGTCATAGGGCCCTGCCACATACGTAGGATTGAGGGCGGCATCCTGGCCTACGGTTGCGACATGACCCTCGACACCAACCCCTACGAGGTCGATTACGGCTACGAGTGGATGGTGGACCTCGACCAGGAGGCCGACTTCGTGGGCAAGGAGGCCCTCAAGCGCATCAAGGAAGAGGGGATACAGCGGAAGTTGGTCGGCGTCGAGATCGCGGGCGAGCAGCTCGGCTCTTACAATGACGGCTCTATGATCGACTACTTCCCGGTCTACGATGGCGAGGAGCGGATCGGACAGGTAACCTCCGCCTGCTACTCGCCGCGCCTGGAGAAGAACATCGGCTACGCGATGGTCCCGATCGAGTACATTGAGTACGGTACCGAACTTCGGGTGGACACCCCCCACGGCCGCAGCGACGCCGTGGTCGTGCGGAGGCCCTTCGTGGACCCGGAGAAGGAGATCCCGAAGACCGATCCCAGGAAGCAAACCGCCGCGAGTTAGCGGAGGCCGAGCCGTGAGGTGGGAGATGGCGGAGCCGTCCCGAGACCGCGCGGAGATTTCCCGCGGTGCCTACGCACGCCTCCCGGAGGCCGCGCGATCGGCGCTGGAGCGACCCCGGTTCGAGGTCGTCCCGATAAAAGGCGCGCTGGAGCAGGCGTCACGGCTCCCGTCCGGTGCGGAGGTCTCGATCACGTGCTCGCCTACCCTGGGCATCGAGAATACGCTCGCGCTCGCCGAGAAGCTCTCGGACCAAGGCTTCCGGGTCGTGCCGCACGTATCAGCGCGTCTCGTCACCGGCGAGGATCACCTGAAGGAGATCCTGCGTCGTCTCGACGACAGCCGGTTGAGCGACGTCTTCGTCGTGGGCGGCGACTCGAAGGAGCCCGCCGGCCCGTTCACCAACGGACTGGAGTTGCTGAGAGCGATGTCGCAACTCGGGCACGGCATTCAGCGGGTCGGCATCCCCGCCTATCCGGAGGGGCATCCGCTCGTTGGGGAGAAGGAGTTGACGCGGGCGCTCCTGGACAAGCAGGAGTTTGCGTCGTACATGGTCACCCAGATCTGCTTCGATCCGGAGGTGCTCCTCGGCTGGCTCAGGGACATCAGGCGGCGGGGGGTAGAGTTGCCGGCCTACATCGGGTTGCCGGGCGCCGTGGACCGGGGAAAGCTGCTCCGGATCTCGCTAAAGATCGGCATCGGTGAATCGGTGCGGTATCTGAGGAAGCAGCATGGCTGGATGAGCCGGCTCATGCTACATGGTGGCTACAGCCCGGACCACCTCGTAAAAACCCTATCACCCCACGTCGGAGACACGGTCTACCGTATCCAGGGGTTCCACCTCAACACCTTCAACCAGGTGGAGAGCACGGAGCGCTGGAGGAGAGAGATGCTCGGCTACTCGGACGTCGAAGGGGGCCAGGAGGGACTGCGGCCAACGCAAGGAGGTCATAGATGATTCACCGTACCGCGTTGCCGAACGACCTGGAGATCTCCCGCAAGGCCGCGCTCAAACCTATGAAGGATCTGGCGGGCGAGATGGGTATCGGGCCTCACCTGCTGGAGCACTACGGCGAGAACGTCGCCAAGCTGAAACTCGAAACGATAGAGGAACTATCCGGCAGACCCTTGGCGAAGTATGTGGTCGTCTCGGCGATCACGCCGACCCCTCTCGGCGAGGGGAAGACTACGACGACCGTGGGGCTCGGGCAGGCCTTCTCGTACATTGGAAAGAAGGCGACGGTCACCATCCGGCAGCCCTCGATGGGGCCGACGTTCGGGATCAAGGGCGGAGCGGCCGGTGGCGGCTACAGTCAGGTCGTGCCGATGGAGATGCTGAACCTTCACCTGACCGGCGACATGCACGCCGTAACCGCCGCGCACAACCTGCTCGCCGCCATAATAGACAACCACGTCCACCAGAACGACGACTTCTTCCACGTAGATAGGCACAGCATCACCTGGCGGCGCGTCCTGGACGTGAACGATCGCTCCCTGCGCCACATCATCACCGGCCTCGGCTCGCGGGTGGACGGCGTGCCGCGCGAGACGGGCTTCGACATCACCGCCGCCTCGGAGGTCATGGCCGTGCTCGCGCTCGCGACCTCGCTGCGCGACCTGCGCGAGCGGCTGGGGCGGGTCGTGATCGGCGCCGACACCGACGGAAAACCAATAACCGCCGAAGACCTGAAGGCCGCCGGAGCCATGACGGTCATCCTGAAAGAAGCAATAAAGCCGAACCTGATGCAGACCCTTGAGAACACGCCCGTCCTCGTTCATGCCGGTCCCTTCGGCAACATCGCCCACGGCAACTCCTCGATAGTGGCGGACCTGATCGGTATCCGCGCCGGTGACTTCCTCGTGACCGAGGCCGGTTTCGGCGCCGACATGGGCGCGGAGCGCTTCTTCAACATCAAGTGCCGTAACTCCGGCCTAAAACCCGACGCCGCCGTCCTCATCGCGACCGTGCGCGCCCTGAAAGCCCACTCGGGCCGC
>CALMWA010000090.1 GCA_937873125.1 uncultured Actinomycetes bacterium
TGTCCGTGGTAAAGCGAACCAGGGAAGGTGAATATGGATCTCCGCTCCGTTCAGAAGCCGCTCAAGGACCGTTACCGTAACGAGCCGGGCTCGTCGAAGATCACGCTGAGCGCACCGGCAGCGAGACGGACGCCCCGATCTCCTGCTCCGTGGACATCGGACGCGCCGTCTACGCGGCCGAGGCCCACACGGGGGTCGGCGGGATGGGGACCGCCGCCTGCTCCGGCGACCTGCTCCTCGGCGCTCTGGCGGCGTGCGCCCAGATCACCTGCCAGATGGTCGCCTCCGCCATGAACGTCCCGACGAACAGCATCGAAGCCACCGCCGAAGGCGACTTGGACCTCGCTGGCACTCTGGGTATCTCGAAGGACTCACCCGTCGGCTTCGAGGAGATACGCCTCACCCTGAAAGTGGACGCCCCGGAAGCAACTTCCGAGCAGCTCGATGCCCTGCACGAGAAGACCGAGCAATACTGCGTGGTGATGCAAACCCTCGCCCACCCTCCCAAACTCCGCACCGACTGGGTCCGGGAGAATGCAAGCGAGGCTAGCTGATCTCTACCCCTCGTCCCGTCCGTGTACCTCGGCGGGCGGGCTGGTGGCCTCGACGGCGGTGAACGCTTCCAGAATATTGTAGGTGTGGGAAGCGCCCTTCGGGACGAGCCAGGAGTCGCCGGGCTCCAGCAGGACCTTCTGCCCCTCCAGATGTAGTTCGGCGCTACCTTCGATTACATACCCAACCGTCTCGTAGTCGCGCCGGACTTCGGGCTTGGAGTCTCCCGGCTCCTGCCCATCCCACATCCGCATCGAGACTGACTTCCCGTCCGCAAGGTACTTCTGTCCCATCTCGCCCAGCGGCGAGGTCTTCGAACTAACCTTCTTTACGCTCTTGTCTTCGGTCATGAACACTCCATAGTTTTCGACAACAGACTCCGAGTAACCTACCCATCTGTAGGTGGTGCTACTCTGTAACTTGCATATCCCGGTCAAGAATAAAAGCAATGTGTTGGAGCGTCACAAGATAGCGTTCCTCACAGTCTCCAAAGCTCGGTAGAGTCCAGCTAGTGCTTCGAGTATCGTCGCGGTGGAACCAGCGAAGATGAGGGAGAGAATTAGCCAGTAAGCAATATAGAATGCAACAAAGACACGATCCAGACGAGAGAGCCTCTTGAGCCTGCCGGGTTTCTGGGGCGGCAGGCCGGGCTTTGTGGCAAGGCCGACCTTGAGGTGTTTTTCGAGGAAGTAGGAGATTGATTGCACTCTTTCCGGCGAGTAGCGTGCGGGACGCCCCGCTATGGTACGTCGCAGCGATCCCACGTTAGTCATCTCGACACTTTGCACAGCCCCGTAGCAACGAAGATCGGCCCGATTGAAGCACAGAACAGGATTAACCCAAATCTCCAAACTTTGGGACTCCGCTATCAGCCGGTTCACATCAGCGGCGGCTCCCTTGACCTACAAAATCCGGTTCTTGCCCATAATCGGTCGGCCGTTTTTGAGAAGCTCGCCGTCTTTGCAGGTTATCTCTCCGGTCCACCCCTTTCCCTCGATGGCGAACACCCCCTGCGGACCCACGACGAAGTGGTCCACGTTTCCCCGCCCTTCGGGTAGCCAATCATGAAACACATAAAAGCCATCCTTGTGAAGTTTCTCCAAGTCCTGGCCTACCTCTGTCTCTGCCCTTGCTCCTACTCCTGATCGTGCATCTATGGAATCGGTCCTCTTGTTCAACCACCACATGACTAGCAAAAAGGAGAAAAAGAATGAGCAAAGATCGAATATTTATCCTGGAGAAATCAAGCGTAAAGATCAAGACTGGATACGCTAGCGCGGGCACGAGAAATAAGAACAGGAAAGGCAGCATAGCTTTTCTATGCGTGTACCACGCATTTGCGCCTGCCTTGCTACGCTTCTTGACTGTCATGCAAGCGTTATCGGCCGGTACATCGAAAACTTAAATCACCCAACGCATCTGCTAGATGGCTAGAGATCTTCCGCGGGCAGATCGAAGATGGTCTCCACCTTCGTGTAGTTTCCTGCGAGGCGTCCGAGTGGCTGCAATCCATTAACGTCGATGCGGCCGTTCCGGTACAGCTCATCCCGGACGTGGAAGCG
>CALMWA010000091.1 GCA_937873125.1 uncultured Actinomycetes bacterium
CACGATACAGAGCCTCTTCGGTATCCTGGACGGCCCGTTCCTTCTCGTCAGCTACCGCGTTTCGTTCGCGAGTGCGTTCTTCTTCCCGAGCCCACCGAAGCAATTGCTCGGAGGCCTTGAGTTCGACCTCCCTGCGCGTACGACCGGTCACCCGCTTGTACTTGCCGAGGTACTCGTTGTTTATCTCGACGTAGTAATTCAGCGTCGCCATACCCCACCCCCGATCCGAACCTTGAGCCCCGATCACTATAACAAGCTCCCAAACCCCGCTACAGAGTCGTCATTAGTGAAGAGCGTTCTCTGCGGGCAAGGCGCACCAGACACGCAATTGCGGTCAAATTGCGGTCAAACAGCGAAAACGAGGTGCTGCAGAAGCCTTAAATAAAGAAAAAAGCCCCGCTTTTGCAGGACTTTTAAGGGCGCGCTCGGCAGGACTCGAACCTGCGACCTTCTGATTCGTAGTCAGACGCTCTATCCGGCTGAGCTACGAGCGCGTGAAGCTTGCTTATGATACCGCTGGAGGGAGGTTTGCTCAAGGCTGGTTATGTGGGGAGGGTTTTGGAGATATACTGCGGGGGGTTGTGAGGTCTGGATAGTAAGGTAGCTATTTAGTTTGAGCGCGACGGTTCTTTTGGTCATAGGTGATGATGAGGAGCGGTTGCATTTGAGGCGAGCGCTGTCGGGCGAGGGGTGGAGGGTCGTACCGGCCGGGTCCGGTTCTCAGGCGCGACAGATGGCCGAGAGACAGGAGTTCGAGGTGGCCGTGGTGGATAATCGGCTGCCGGATGAGCGGGGGTTTCAGGTTGTCTCCGCCGTGCAGAAGCCGGGGGTTTCGACGGTGGCTCTGTTGCGGGATGAGGATACGATGGACCGCATTGTGGGGATAGAGCTCGGGGCGGACTACTATATGCGCTCTCCGGTGAATCCCAGGGAACTGGTGGCTCGCGTAAAGCAGATCCTCCGCAAGAGAGAATACGCTGGGGAGTCTTCCGGCCGGCTCTACGTGGGTGAGTTGGAGATCGACCCGGACCAGGTCTCCGTTCGGAAGGGGGAGAAGGAGATCATGCTCTCCCCCCGCGAGTTCAAGCTGCTCTACACCCTCGCCAAGAGCCCTGGACGGGTCTTTCCCCGCACAGCCCTTCTCCGGCAGGTCTGGGGCGAGGACGAATACATCGACGAGCGTACCGTCAACGTCTACGTGCAGCGTCTGAGGAACAAGCTCGGCGACAGTTCTGCCGAACCCAAGCTTATAGAGACCGTCCGCGGTTTCGGCTACCGGCTCGTAAAACCCTCCTGATACCCACTAGTATCGCACTTCCTCCGGAAACTCATACAGGTTCAAGGCCAACTCACGCGCCGGGTTGTGTAGATCCAGCCAGTCGTTGGCGGCTTCGATCATCCATACTCCGAAGCCTTTCAAAAACGAGACCACATCTTCGGCCTCCGGCGACGGGTCGAGTGCGTACTCGATAGCTGACCTCATCTCACTCTTTCGCTCTGGGTGCGACCTCCCAAAGGTCGCGTAGCAAGGATACAGATCTCGCGTGAACCGAGGTTGCTCCGTGATGGTGAACGAGAAACCAGTTCGAACGATGTTCTTGGCGATCCGGCGGCACCAGTAGAGAGTATTCTCCGGAGAGGAGTCGCGTTCAATCTCGGCAACCCTCATCGATGTTCGCCTTGATCTGGACGATATCGTTGTTGGCTACGACTACTCCCGGCCTGTATCTCGGCAGGCTCGGAATAACGTCTTCACCCCATACGCAGGCTGTTTGCGTGACCAGGAGCAAGCCGGGTTCCGAGAAGCGACCCGTAGGGCCAAAGTCTTTCGGCCCCAAACACTCCATCCCAACCCCGGTCACGAAAGGATACCGGGCGCGCAGATATTCCGAAGCGCCTTCCGTCCACGAGAGATCCAGACCCGAAGGATCCCGTTCGAGAAGCGCGAAGTCGTCGATATCGGAGATTCCTGCCACGGCCATGCCCCTCGCGACGGTCCCCCGGACGTAGACACCACGCACCCGCCCAGATGTTCCAGATACGCTGCCGTGATCTCATCCACGAGCCTGGCGTAGGGTGGCGGTACCTTCTCCGGGGCCGCATCATTCTGGATGAAGCCTTCCGCATCCAGTCTCCAGAACCTGCCTATCCGCCGGAAACGCGCCAATCTAGTAACGCTCTAAGTAACGGCGCCTAAGGATTCGGTTCTTGGCGCCGGATTAGGGCGCCGCCCCGAATAGTCTCTCCGGGACGCACGTCGTAGCCGTGGCCCACGATGCAATCCTCCAGATAAGCGCCGTCGCCGACGCTCGCGCCGGGCAGGAGGATACTCCGCTTGATCGTCGCTCCGGGACGCACCCAGCAGTCCGTCCCGACCGTTACGTCTCCCGCGAGGGTTACTCCGCGCCCTATTACTGCGTCTCGTCCGACCAGTACGTGACCTTCTATGCTGGCGGAAGGGTGGATTTGGGCGTCCTCCCCAACCCATAGCCCCTCCCCACGCTTCTCGCCCGGCACTTTCACCCCGACCTTCCCCGAAAGCACATCGTATTGCGCCTGTCGGTAGGCCTGGAGCGTGCCGATGTCCGACCAGTAGAAGTCTCCCTGATATCCGACGAATTTCTCCCCGTTTTCCAGAAATTTCGGAAAAACATCCTGCGCGAAGTCGAAGAAAGTGTCTTCCGGGACGTACTCAAGAGCCCGCGGCTCCAGGACGTACACGCCGGTGTTCGCGAGCGTGCTTATGGCCTCCTGCGGGTCCGGTTTCTCCTGAAATCCCTTTATGTTGCTCTCCGCGTCCAGCTCCACCACCCCGAACTCCGAGGTGTCGTAGACTCTCTTGAGGGCGATGGTGGCCAACGCGCGCTTCTCTTTGTGGAAAGCCACCAGCTCTCCGAGATCCACGTCCGTCAGGGCATCGCCGGAGACCACGATGAAGGTGTCGTCGAAGTGGTCGGCGAGGCGTTTAACGCCGCCCGCCGTGCCGAAGAGCTTTTCTTCCCGGTCCAGGTAGACTTTCATGCCGTTGATGCGCGACTGTGCGCCGTAAGCGCCCAACAGGGCTTCGGCGAGGTAGTGGACGTTGACGTGGACCTCCTCGACGCCGTGACGCGCCAGAAGGCCGAAGATGTGCTCGATGATCGGGGTGTCAACCACCGGGGCCATCGGTTTCGGCACCTCGCCTGTAAGCGGGAAGAGCCGGGTCCCCTTGCCCGCCGCCAGCGCCATAGCTTTCATTGAGTGTCCACGGTTGTCTGCAAAGCGCTCATCCGTACCGTATATTCCCTCTCGTGCATTCGGACACTTTACATCGACTCTTTCCATCGGCCAAGTTTGACGAGCCCTTGCGACGCTACACGGCGTGGAAGATCGGGGGTCCCGCCGACGCGCTGCTCGAACCGAAGAGCGTCGACGAGCTGACCGGGGCCGTGCAAATAGCCCGCGAGGCCGGCGTCCCCGTTACAGTCCTCGGCGGCGGGACGAATGTTCTCGTGCGCGACGGCGGCATCCGGGGGCTGACCATCCGGCTCGCCAAGTCTCTGACCAACGTCGAGTTCGATGGCGACCGCGTCTTCGCCGCCGCGGGGGTGCTGTACCCGGTACTCGCCAACACCACCGCCGGACGCGGTCTGGCGGGCCTGCAGTTCGCCACCGGCATCCCCGGAACCGTCGGCGGCGCGGTCTACATGAACGCTGGCGCGTACGGTTCCGAGACGGTGGAGCTCCTCGACTGGGCCGATGTCCTTCGGGACGGTGAGGTCGTCAGGATGCCGAACGAAGACCTCGGCCTCGCCTATCGCAAGAGCGTCTTGCACGAGCACCCCGACTGGATCGTCTTGCGCGCCGGATACACGCTGAAGCCCGGCGACCCGGAGGAGCTAAAATCTCAGATAAAAGAGTTCCGCGCCCAGCGCATGAGCGGCTCACCCAACAAACCGAGTTGTGGCTCCACCTTCAAACGTCCCGAAGGCGACTTCCCCGGCCGCGTTATCGAGGCTGCGGGCCTCAAGGGGACGCGGGTCGGCAACATCGAAGTCTCGCCCGTCCACGCCAACTACCTCGTCAACCTCGGCGGCGGCACCGCTAGAGACGCGTTGCAACTCATCGAGCACGTCCGTGCGACGGTACGGGAGAAGTCGGGGATAGAGTTAGAGTCTGAAGTACGGGTGATCGGGGAACCGTAGCCCGCCCCTCGAAGAGACTCTAGCCGACCACCGATTGCTGCGCGCTGACGGCTTTTTGACGGAACAGGTCCGGTATATCCGCGAGATCGGTGTGCGAGTCGCAGACGTCTAGAAGTGCTTGAGAAGTGCATTGTCCGGCGCTTATCGCCTCGACCCGGATACCCTTCTCGCTTTGCAGGTATTCGATGGCCTCGACGTAGTCGCCGTCGCCGGAGACGAGGACGTAGGTGTCGGCGTGGTCTGCGAGGCGCATCATATCCACGATGATGCCTATGTCCCAATCTCCCTTGTGAGAGACGGTGCGTTCGCCCTCGGGGCTGACGGTCTCGTGGACGATAAGGGGCTTCGACCGGACTTTGTAGCCGAACTTGTTGAGGTTGTAGACGAAGGATCGGGCCCCCTGCGGGCTCCCCTGGGTCTCGTCGGCCTCTTTCTCGACTATATAGAAGGTGGCGCGCAGGAGCCGGCGGCCCGCGACGGCGGCCGAGAGTAGCTGGTTGTAATCCAGCACGCCCTTGTGGTAGCTCTTGATCGAGTGGTACAGATTCGCCCCGTCCACGAAGACCGCCACGCTCTCCGATGTGTCCTTCCGCTCCATAATCCCGGATGTTAGCAGAAAACAGGGGCTGTTCCCGCAAGAAAGCGGTTTACCGGGCGCGATTATTAGGTTAGTATCTCTAGGCCGATCCGGCTTCGAGAGTATAGAGAAGGGGTGGCACCCGGCATGGATTTCGAGGTAAGCATAGGAGAACACGCCAGGGATTACTCCGTAGTCTCGGTGCGCGGGGAGGTAGATCTCCACACGGCCCCGAAGGTCCAATACTCTATAGAGCGGGCCGCCGAGAACGATGCCACCGCGGTCTTCGTGGATATGAGCGGCATAGCGTTCATGGACTCGACCGCTCTCTCGACGTTTATGCGCGCCAAGGATAGCCTGGAGAAACAAGGTATCTCCTTCCGGCTCGTCGCCCCCTCGCCGGCCGTCGAACGCATCTTCGACGTTACCGGCTTTCGCGACTACTTCGAGGTCTTCGCCTCCCTCGAAGAAGCATCCCGTAAGGACGCTGCATCCCGCTAGGCTAAAAAGTCGCCGTCCTGGCGGCGTAAGTTCCGTGGCGGGTATCTTCTAGACGCACGTTTCATTCGTACTAGAATCTGATCCTGATGATGGCGGATCTAAAGAGCGTGAAGGTTCCGGAGCCTCTGGAGCGTCTGGGCGGGGCGTTTCGGGGGGCGGGCCGTGAGCTCTACCTGGTCGGCGGTTACGTGCGGGATGCGCTGCTCGGGCGGGCTGGCCTGGACGCGGACGCGACGACGGACGCCCATCCGCCGGAGATAAAGAAGCTCCTGCGGCCCGTGGCCGGCAGCCTGTGGACCGTAGGGGAGCGGTTCGGGACCATCGCGGCGAGAGTCGAGGACTACGACGTCGAGGTGACGACCTACCGCAGCGACCTGTATACGGAGGGGAGCCGACATCCGGAGGTCCGGTTCGGTGAGAGTCTCGAAGAGGACCTGGCGCGCAGAGATTTCACTATCAATGCCATCGCCGCGGATGCCCTGACCGGCGAAATCCTGGACCCCTTTGAGGGGCGCAAGGACCTTGAATCCGGCGTGATTCGTCCGGTTGGTGACCCGCTGGACCGGATGCGGGACGACCCCTTGCGGATGTTGCGCGCCGTCCGCTTCGAGACGACGCTCTCGACGCCCGACAAGCCATTCGCGATGACGCCGGATCTGGAACGCGCCATCCAGGAGAACGCGCGATGGCTGGAGAGCATCAGCGCCGAGCGCATCCGGGAGGAGTTCGAGAAGATCCTGCTCTCCGAGAACGTGTCTCGCGGCCTGCGGACGCTCGTGCGCCTGGGACTCATGCAGTACATAGTGCCGGAGTTTCTGGAGACGCTCGCCGTGGAGCAGGAGGCGGAATTTCACCACAAGGACGTCTTCGAGCACACCCTGATCGTGGTGGAGAGCGTCGAGGCGACCCCGATCCTCCGCAAGGCCGCCTTCTTTCACGACATCGGTAAGCCGCGCACCCTCATCTACGAGCACCGCTGTACCTACTGCGGCGCGAAGAGCACCCGGAAGAGCACCGGAGAGGGAGAGTGCGAACGCTGCGGCGGCAGGACGCTCGCCAAGAAGATCCACTTCTACGGCCACGAGAATGTCGGGGCCGCCATCGCGCGCCGGGCTATGAAGCGCCTCGCTTATCCGAAGGACGACATAGACGCCGTCGCGCACCTCGTAGCGCATCACATGCGGCCCATGGGCTACGCGGTGGGCCGCGACCCGTGGAGCGACTCCGCCGTCCGGCGCTTCGTCCGGGACACGTACCTGGCGCGCGGCGACCGGGAGTTGGCGAATGTGGACCTCCTGCTCAAGCTCGCCCGTGCCGACATTACCGGCAGCGCCCCCCGGCGCCGGAACGTAGCCGTGGCGTCCTGGGAGAGCCTGAAGGATAGGGTGGACGAGGTGCGGGCGGAGGATGCTATCGAGAAGCTCACGAGCCCGCTCGACGGAAACGCGCTTATGCGGCAGTTCGGCCGGGGGCCGGGGCGTTGGATCAAGCCCCTAAAAAACTACCTCGAAGGCGAGGTCATCGAAGGCCGCCTCGCCCGTGACGATACCGAAACCGCCCGCGTGCTAGCCGAAACCTACGCCCGCGAGCACCAGCTATTCGAGGAGGAAGACAAGCGTGGATAATTTTGACCCTCTCGCCGGCACAGACTGGCTCGGAGATCATCTCGAAGACCTGGACATCCGCGTCGTGGACATCCGGGGCTATGTGAAGAAGACGGACCTGGGCGAGGGCCGCCAGAGCGCCGAGTACCTGGGTGCCCGCGAGGAGTACGACGAGGCGCACATCCCCGGCTCTATCTACATGGACTGGACCCGCGACATAACCGACCCCGAAAACCCGGTCCCGGCGCAGGTCGCTCCACCAGAGCGCTTCGCTGCGTTGATGGGATCTTCCGGGATCGGGGACGATACCCACGTCGTCGTCTACGACCACGCCGGAGGCCAGTTCGCCACGCGCCTGTGGTGGGCGCTCAACTACTACGGCCATGAGCGTGTCTCCGTTCTGGATGGCGGCTGGGAGAAGTGGACCGCCGAAGACCGACCTATCACAGCGGAGGTCCCCGCCGTCGAGCCCGCCACGTTCACCCCGCGCCCGCAGCCCGAATGGCGCGCCGAGGCGGAGGAAGTGCTCGCCGCTAGCGAGAACGACGGAGCATTCATCCTCGACGCCCGCGACGAGGGACAGTACACCGGCGCGGTCACGAGGGGCGAAGGTCGCCCCGGACACGTCCCAGGCGCGAAGCACCTGCACGCGGATAGTCTTTTGCGTGAGGGCGGCACGTTCCGTTCGGACGAGGAACTGGCTGAGAAGCTGCGCGAGGCGGGAGTGCCGGATGACCGCGAGGCGCCCGTCGTCGCCTACTGCAACGGCGGTGTCGCGGCGACCGTTCCGTTGTTCGCGCTGCACCGGTTCGGCTACCGTAACCTCGCCAACTACGACGGCTCCTGGAACGAGTGGGGCTCGCGGGAGGATTTGCCGGCCGAGCGCTAAACTAGCGTGAGGTGCGGAAGCGTCGAACGCTCGGTGTTACACTCTGCTGCATCCATGAAGAAATACGACGTAAAAAAGTCGCGCGCCAGGGGCGTGCTAGCGGGACTCCTCAGCCTCTTCATGATAGGCGCGGGGGTTCTACTGGTCGGGTATTTCTTCTTCGGGCAGAGCCTCTCGAACCCCTCGACCAACAGCGCCGACCCCGGCGGTTTCAATGTCCCCAAGATAGACGACTCCAGCCAGCAAGCCGCCGGCGGTCCCAAGGATACGACCCTCAAGCTCACCGTCCCGCAGATGAGCCGGGTGGACAACGTTGAGGTGCCGAGCGCGGCGGGCGACGACACCGAGGCTCTGGACGGCAACGCCGCCATACGACTCAATGGGACCGGATTCCCCTGGGAAGAAGAGGCCAACGTCTACATAGCCGGACACCGCCTCGGCTACCCGAACACCAAGAGCTTCCTGGCCTTCTTCGACCTAAATAAGCTGGAGAACGGGGATCAAGTCTTCGTCACCGACGCGAATGGCACGAAGTACACCTACGAGGTATTCAAGGAGTTCTCCGTCAGCCCCACCAACATCTCCGTCACCCGGCCGATCTCGGGTAAGAATGTCCTCACCCTGCAGACCTGCACCCTCCCCGATTACTCCGAACGCCTCATCGTGCAGGCCGAACTGGTGGATAAAGCCTAGAGTTCGCTCTACGGTGGGCCCATCTCCACGTCGTAGTTATTGTAGAAAGACTTTTCGATTTCCTCGACACCGGCCCGCGTGGTCTTGAATTCGTGCGGGCCATACCCGAACCGCTCCAAGTGTTTGTCGAAAGTGGAGTAATCGTACCCGTCATAGATATCGAACTCGCTCTCGTCCGGATTTGTTATCTCGATACGTCTCAGGTCCCCCCGGACGCGCAGGCAATCCAGGAGACCACCGTGGATCAGGTCTGCTACATTCCCCGATATTACCCGGCCCGGCGTCGTTACTCTCCGAGGTCCATCGTCCGTTACCTGACCACCGAAGTTGACCTCTGCAAACGGGAAGTAGAAGAGTTCCCAGTCGTCGGCGCAGGAGTTGAGGATACGATATTTGATGATGTCGAGCCCACCGGACAAAGCAGCTTCTAACCCTTCCTAAACTCCTGCGCCTTGAAGCGTTCGCCGGTTACTTGCTTCGACTCGTTGGAGGCGAGGTAGAGGAAGACAGCGGTGTTCTCTTCGGGGGTGATGCGGGTCTGGGGATCTTCTTCCGGGTAGGCGGCGGCGCGCATGTCGGTCCGCATGCCGCCGGGGTCCACGGCGTTGACGCGGATGCCGCGTTCCTCCAGCTCGATCGCCAGGTTCCCGGTCAGACCCTCGACGCCGAACTTGCTGATGGCGTACGCCCCCCAGTTTGCGCGGGGGCCGGCGCTCGCCCCGCTCACGACGTTTATTATGCTCCCGCCCTCCGGCATGTGGGGGATGACGGCCTTCGTGACGAGGAAAGGACCCGTCAAATTGGCATCGATGACCTGCCGCCACTCCTCTTCGGTGTGCTCTTCGAGCTTCGTGCGCGGCCCCAGGACTCCGGCGTTGTTGATGAGGGCGTCGATCCGTCCGAAGCGGTCCACGGCGGCCCCGACGAGCTTCTCCACGTCCGCGCCCTTCGAGACGTCAGCCGCGATGGCGAGGACTTCCGCGCCCAGGGATTCGGCCTCCTGGGTGACGGGACGGATGCTCTCCTCGCTGCGGGAGTTGATGACGAGCGCAGCGCCTTCTTTGGCGAAAGCGAGGGCGAGCGCCTTCCCGAGACCCTGGCTCGCGCCGGTGATCAGGACTACCTTCTCTTCGAGCATTTCCGTACTCCTTCGATGTTAGCTTCCAGCAATGGACCGGACTCCAGTCTACGACGTTCGGGTATACGCTTCCTACCCGGATAGCTTCTTCACCGGGATGGGTTGCCCGCTGATAATTTGCTTACCTGCAAATCTTAGCCACTTAGCGTATAAAGGGTGTATGAACTCCTCTTCATCCCGACGAGAATGTCGCCGTGTACGGTGAGAATGCGCCGCCGTCCTGGGCGCGGCTGCCGGGCGCGCGGTGCCGGGCCGTCGAGCACCTGACGAAGCTCGAAGGCTTGCAGGAGTTCGAGTTCCTGGCCGGGCTGGAAGAGGGGTTCTTCCAGGCGCTGGCGATCTCTGCGGAGATGCTGGAGATGGGCGCGGGGACGGCACTATACCGCGAGGGTGAGCCTTCCGGGGCGGTGTACTTCGTGCGGGAGGGACGGGTGAAGCTGTACCGATCCTTCAGCGGACCGAAGGCGCGGGACCAGATCCTGGGCGTCGTCGGCGACGGGTCCGTTCTCGGCCTCGCCTCGGCCCTGGAAGGCCGCCCGCAGAGCCAGGGCGCGACCGCCCTCACCGACTGCGTCCTCTACGCTGTCTTCCGGGACGACCTGATCGAACTGATGGGCCGCTTCCCCGAAGCCTCCCTACGTCTCGCCCGCACCCTTGCTGCCCGCAACCGCGACCTCGAAGACCTCGTCGGCGACCTCGTCTTCCACAGCGCCCCCCAGCGCGTCGCCCGCATGCTTCTGAACCTCGCCACCGAAGAGGGCCGCGTCACCAAACGGGGCGTCGTCTTTACGCCCTCACTCTCCCGCCAGGAAATGGCGGAGGCGACCGGCATCTCGCGCGAAGCCCTCTCCCGCGCCCTCTCCCGGCTAGCCCAGGAGGGAATCCTCGACCTTGGCGGCAAGGCCATCACCATCCTGAAACCCGCCGAACTCCGCTCCCGCACGTAGCGTTCAGCCGTAGATACCTGAGAACCGCTAGCAATAAGAACTATTTTTGATCTGGATCACATCGCGCTATGATCGCGATCATGGCCCTCGATGACGCGCGTCATTGGCGGGTGTTGGGGGGTGATGTTGGCTGGTATAAAGCGGCCACAGAGAAGAAGTGTTGAGAGGAGGAACCGGATGACATACGTGATCACCGAGCCGTGTATCGGCACGAAGGACCAGAGTTGCGTGGAGGTCTGCCCGGTCGACTGCATCTACGACGCGGGCGACCATTTCATGATCAACCCGGAGGAGTGCATCGACTGCGGCGCCTGCGAACCGGAGTGCCCGGTCGAGGCCATATACCCGGAGGACGAAGTCCCCGATGACCAGCAGGCCTACATCAGCAAGGCCGCCGACTACTTCGAGTAACCGCGCCACATAGCTTTTAGAGAGAGGGACCGCCCCGGCGTGGAGCGGTCCCTCTCCGCGTCGTCTACCTGAATGCCGGGATGCCGGTTATGGCGTTGCCGAGAATGAGGGTGTGTACCTCGTCGGTACCCTCGTAGGTCCTGACACTCTCCAGGTTGTTGGCGTGCCGGAGCATCGGGTACTCCAGCGTTACACCGTTTCCGCCGAGTATGGTACGCGCCTCGCGGGCTATGTTTATTGCCTCGCGCACATTGTTCAGCTTGCCGAAAGAGACGTGCTCGGGTCGCAGGACGCCCGCGTCTTTCATGCGCCCGACGTGTAAGGCGACCATCGTCCCTTTCTGTATTTCGAGCATCATGTTCACGAGCTTCTGCTGCGTGAGCTGGAAGCCCGCGATGGGACGGCCGAACTGCTCACGCTGCTTCGCGTACTCGAGGGCGCACTCGTAGCAGTCGCGCGCAGCGCCCATCGCGCCCCAGATGATGCCGTAGCGGGCCTCGTTCAGGCAGGCGAACGGACCTTTTAGGCCCTCGGCTTTCGGCAGCATCGCCGACGCGGGGAGCCGTATGTCCTCGAAGGTCAGGTCGCACTGTACGCTGGCGCGCATGCTGAGCTTCGGCTCTATGTTCCTGGCGGTGAAACCGGGGGAGCTGGTCGGGACGAGGAAGCCCCGGATGCCGTCGTCGGTCCCGGCCCAGACGACCGCGACGTCGGCGAGGGAGGCCAGACCGATCCAACGCTTCGAGCCGTTGAGTATCCAGTCGTCCCCGTCTTTGCGGGCGAAGGTCTTCATGCTCGCGGGGTCGGAACCGGCGGTGGGCTCAGTGAGGCCGAAGCAGCCTATGGCCTCGCCCTTCGCCATCCGGGGCAGCCACTCTTGCTTCTGCTCCTCGCTCCCGAACTTGTGAATGGCACTCATGGCGAGCGAGCCCTGCACGGACACGAATGTCCTCAGCCCCGAATCGCCGGCTTCGAGTTCCATGCAGGCCAGGCCGTACTCGACGGCGCTCTTGCCGGCGCAGCCGTAGCCGGAGAGGTGCATACCGAGTACGCCCAACCTACCCATCTCCGGCACGATCTCCTTCGGGAAGATCGCCCGCTCGAACCACTCCTGGATGTTCGGTGAGATCTTCTCCCCGACGAACCTTCGGACCTCCCCGCGCACCCCACGCTCTTCTTCCGTGAGAAGAGCGTCGAGCCCCAGGAGATCCAGCGGGTCCGGCCGTCCAGGTTTGGTGCCGTTACCTTTGTTTGCAGCAGCCGCGTCGTGCTTCCGTATCGTATCCATGCGACGAGTCTACCCCGGATGCAACTTCTCGCGCAATGAACACGGCCACGGCCTGGCGTCCGCTACAGTACCTCTACAGCAAACCCACCGGCGGACCAACGATGACCCGTCCGTCGTCCCGTGCGACGAGATCTCCTAGCCTTTGCAGCGCGCGCCGCAGTTGCGAGGATGCCGCGCCTCTCGCGATAGAAGAGCCCATCAGGGACTCCAGGTGCCGGTCCGCTGGAGCTACGCCGGTCCTGAACTCGGCGAGCGTCCCAGCACCTTGCTGCCTTATAGCGCACTCGCCCCAGCCCTCCACCGGACCTTCGTAGCTCCAGCGCAAAAACTCCGGCCGCTCGTCCTCCTCCAGCACGCTCTGTACCTTCTTACGCAACCCCAAGAAAGAGACTTCCCACTCCGAAAGCATCCCCGGCTCGCCCAAATTCTCCAATACTTCAACTCGCCGAACACCCGGCGCCCAGTCCGGGAAACTTCGCACGTCTCGCACTACCTCATAGAACGCATCGGGCGCCACTGGCGCGAAGACACTCGCCCCGACCACATGCTCATACGTCTCTAAATACTGCTTGTTCGGCATTGCTACTGTCATGTAGCAAGATTATACAGCCTGGATCGAGATGTCTATACTGCGCCATATGGATGATGGGAGTTGGCAGGCGCTTGGGCGGAGGTATGCGTACCGAAGTGCGTGGTGCGCGTTCCGGGTAGACGAGGTGCGGCTGCCGAGCGGGGTGGAGATCGAGTACGGGGTGTTGGAGACGGTCGGATTAGCGGCGGTGGTCGCCGTTACGGACGCGGGCGACGTGGTGCTGGTGCGACAGTGGCGACAGCCGGTCGGAGATTTCACGCTGGAACTGCCGAGCGGCGGGGTCGAGGTTGAGGAGGACCCCGTCGCCGCGGCGGAGCGGGAGCTCTTGGAGGAGACGGGGTACAGGGCGGAGGCGTTGGAGCATCTCACCTCCGTGCATACGAGCACAGGGCGCAGCACCGAGGTGTGTCATCTGTTCCGGTGCCGGGTGATAAGAGATCCTGACGGGGCGCGGCCGGAGCCGACGGAGTTCATCCGGGTGGTGGAGATGCCTCTGGGGGAGGCCGTCGCGTTGGCGCTCAGAGGTAGCATCACGGACTCCGCGACCGTGTTGGGGCTTCTGTGGCCGGAGGCTAAGGCCGAGGCCGGGTTGAGCGGGCGGCGGCGGTAGAGTAGAGTAAGAGGAGTAGAAGTATCCGGGGAGCCGAGAGGCTGAGAGGGCGTAAGGAAGGACCGGACGCCGACCCGCTGAACCTGATCCGGGTAATGCCGGCGCAGGGAGATTTTAAAGATTTAGAATCTTATCGGCGCATCCTCGGAAGACCGAAAGGAGGGTGCGCTTTTGGACGCGTTCAGAGATACAAGAGTGCTGACCGAGGCGGCGCTCGCCATAGCCCTGGCGTTCGTACTGGGCCTCATCACGATACTCAAGATGCCGTTCGGCGGTTCGATCTCTCTGGCGATGATGCCCCTGATCCTGCTCGCATTGCGGCAGGGACCGTGGGTCGGGATGGTCGCCGGCGTGGCTTACGGACTCCTGAACCTCGCGTTCGAGCCGGTCGTCGTACACCCGATCCAGGTGCTCTTCGATTACCCACTCGCGTTCGGCGTCCTGGGCCTGGCCGGGTTCTTCCCGCCGACCGTGCGAGGCGCGATCATCGGCACCATCGTTGCCGTCGCCGCGCGGTTCGTGTGCCACTTCGTGAGCGGCGTGGCCTTCTTCGCCTCCTACGCGCCGGAGGGCTGGAACCCGGCGGTCTACTCGGCAGCGTACAACGCGGCGTACCTGGTGCCGAGCCTCGTGATCTCGCTGGTCGTAGTAGTCGCTCTCCTGCGAGCGCTCGACGGAGCGCAGCCGTCGGGGCGCCAGTTGCGTTACCGGCGCTCGGCAGCTCTGTAACGTGCGGGCGGCCGTCTTCCTGAACGGCATACCCGAGAGCCGGGGCATCTTGCGGAGTGTAGCCGCACGGGCGGACCTGGTGGTCGCCGCCGACGGCGGAGCGGTGTACGCGGTCGGCGCCGGGATAGTGCCGGACCTGATCGTCGGCGATATGGACTCCCTGGGGGAGGAACGGGCGCGGGAGTTCGAGAGCCGAGGAGTCAAGCTCGAACGCCATCCCGTCGAGAAGGACGAGATGGACGGGCAACTGGCGATCCAGGCCGCAAAAGACCGCGGCGCGACCTCCGTGGACCTGCTCTGTGCTACCGGGGGAAGGTTCAGCGCCGATGTCGCCCTGCCGCACATCTTGCTCGCCGCCGAGCGGATGGGCCTGCGGGCGACGGTGGTCGCGGACTGGGGCCGGGCTTTCGTCGTCGAGGACGGCTCCCGGACGGTGGAGGGGAACTGCGGAGATAGCGTCTCGATCTTCCCCCTGGACGGAACGGCGACGGGTGTTGTTCTCGAAGGTATGGTCTACCCGCTGCGGGATGCCCGTCTGGAGGCCGGAGATACCCTGGGATTCCACAACGAACTGACCGGCGATGCCGCTCTTGTTGGCGTGAGAGAGGGCGCGTTACTCGTGGTCCAGGAGACGGAAGGGGCTTCGGGGTGAAGACATTGCCGAAGCACACTTTCTTCGCGGCAAACGCGGGGGGAGGTTGAGCAGGTGCCGGAGGATCCCATTCGCCGGAAGCTTGTGATCCAGTACGCGCCGAAGCTCACTGCTTGCGGGGTGCATCTCGCGAAGGGCGGCGTGCGTATCCTCGACGGCGTGGACCTTGAGGTGGAATCCGGGCAGTTCGTCGCCGTGATCGGACCTTCGGGCGCGGGCAAGTCCACGCTCCTCAGCCTGCTCGCCGGACTTGAGTCGCCGGATGCGGGGCTAGTGGAGAAGGACGGAGTTCCGCTAGTCGGCCCCGGCGCAGTGGCCTACATGCCCCAGAGTGATCTGCTCCTTCCCTGGCGGAGCGTCGTGGCTAACGTCTCTCTCGGCCTCGAAGCGACCGGGGCGTCGAAGCGCGAGGCACGGGAGAAGGCGATGCGGGCGCTGGAGCGTTTCGGGCTGGAGGAGTTCGCGCGAGTCTCGCCGTGGGCGCTCTCCGGCGGGATGCGCTCCCGCGTGGCGCTCCTGAGGACGGCGCTCCTCGGCCGGGACGTGCTCCTGCTCGACGAGCCGTTCGGCGCCCTCGACGCCCTCACGCGCCGGGAGTTGCAGGAGTGGCTGATCGGGGTCCGTGATGAACTGGCCGCCACCATCGTCCTCGTCACCCACGACGTGGACGAGGCGCTGCTGCTCGCCGACAGGGTCGTCGTGTTGAGTCGGCGTCCCGCCCGCGTCGCGCTCTCCCTGCCCGTCGAGCTGGAACGACCCAGGAAGATGGCGGTCGAGACGACCGAGGAGTTCGCCCAGCTCAAGGGGCGGCTGCTCGAAGCGCTGGGGATCGTGCATTGAAGCCCCGGACGCTGAAACTGCGGACGGTGCGCGCGCTCCCGGCGATCCTGCTCGCTCTATTGGCGCTCGCGGCGTGGGAGCTTGCGGTGCGGGTTTTCGCCATCCCTGAGTTTCTGCTTCCCGGACCATCCGCCATAGCGGAGGTCTTCTGGGAGTCGCGGGGGCTCTTGCTGGAGCATGCGATCCCGACGGCGGGCGAGGCGCTCGCGGGTTTCCTGGGGGCAGCTATAACGGGGCTGCTCTCCGGGGTTCTCATCAACCGTTCGCCGCTCGCCGAGCGCGCGCTGTATCCCTGGCTCGTCGCCTCGCAGACGCTGCCGGTGATCGCGATAGCGCCCATACTCGTCACCTGGTTCGGTTACGGGCCGCTCCCTAAAGTGCTCGTGGTCGTTCTGTTCTGCTTCTTCCCGATCACGGTCGCTACCGTGGATGGGTTGCGGGCAACGGACCCGGATCTTATACGCCTGATGCGCTCCTTCGGGGCGAGCCGACGCAAGACATTCTTCATGGTCGAGGCGCCGGGTGCGCTGCCGTTCCTCTTCGGCGGGCTGCGGCTGGCCGTGACGTACTGCGTCATAGGTGCGGTCATCGGGGAGTGGGTAGGGTCCAGCAAGGGGCTCGGGTTCCTCATGATCCAGGACAAGGCCCAGTTCGAGATACCGCGTCTCTTCGCCGAGATCGCCGTACTCTCCGCGATGGGCGTCTCGCTCTTTCTTTTCGTCGCCCTCGTCCAACGCCTCACGGCTCCCTGGACCCTGAGAGAGCGCTAGGCTATAGTGGCGCGGCAAGACACAACACGGCGGAGCTTCCCCAAAACAGCGGGGCGGCTGAGAGTCGGCGATAGCCGAGACGCTTTGAACCTGATGTGGGTAACCCCACCGGAAGGGAGTGAATTTTATGGAACCGGCACCGTAACACAGCCTCCGGCGGCGCTCGTCCGCCACACGGACTCTTTCTGTTAGGTCTACGGAGGTTGTGTTGAAAAAACTCCTTATGTTTACATTGATCTGCGCTCTGTGCGCCGGGCTCGCAGCCTGCGGCGGAGCCTCTTCGGAGTCGGGGGACGGTCCCAAAAAGGTTACTCTCACGCTCGACTGGTATCCGAACGCGGATCACGCCGGAGTGTACGCGGCTAAAGAAGAAGGCTACTTCGAGGATGCGGGGCTCGACGTCCAGATACGTCAGCCGTCGGACCCGGCGGCCGTACTTCAGCTAGTGGCCGCCGGACGCAGCGAGTTCGGCATCTCTTACGAGAACGAGATGACCAACGCCGCGATCCGGGACATACCGGTGAAGTCCGTCATGGCGATCATGCAGGAGCCCCTGAACTCCATCATCACCCTGAAGAAGTCCGGCATCACCAGCCCTGAAGACCTGGCCGGGAAGAAGATCGGCTACGCCGGACAGTCCTTCGGGACCGCCGTCATTGACACCGTCCTGCGCGAGGCTGGCGAGGACCCCAGCAGCGTCGAGAAGGTGAACGTCGGCTACGACCTTCGTCCGGCCCTGACCTCCGGGCGGGTGGATGCTATCGTGGACGCCTACTGGAACATCGAGGCGGTGGAGCTGAAGCAGGCGGGCTTCGAGACCAACGTCATAAAGCTCCCCGAGGTCGGCGTCCCGAACTACAACGAGCTGGTGGTCGCCACCTCGGATTCCTACGCAGAGAAGAACCCCGATACCGTCCGCAAGTTCGTCGGCGCGCTCGTCAAGGGCCACCGCTACGCCGTCGAGAAGCCCGAGGCCGCGAAGGACGCCCTGCTGAAGGCGAACAAGGAGCTCGACCCCGAGACCGCGAAGGAGACCCTGAAGCTGACAACGCCCATCTTCGAAGCGGACCGCATCGGCTACCAGGATCCGAAAGAGTGGCAGGCTTACGTGGACTGGGCCGTAAAGAACGGCGTGCTCAAGAAGCCGGTCGAGGTGGATACGGTGATGACCAACGAATATTTGCCGAAGGGCTGAGCCGTGAAACGGGTGATGAGCATAGCCACCAGCGACTCGGGGGCGGGGGCCGGTATCCAGGCCGACCTCAAGGCGTTCCTGCGCTGCGGCGTCTACGGGACGACCGCCATCGTCGCCACCACGGCCCAGAACACGGTGGGAGTAAACGGGATCTTCCCGTTCCCGCCACAGGTCGCCGTGGACCAGATAGAGGCCATCGTCGAGGATATAGGTGCGGACGCGGTAAAGACCGGCATGCTGTTCAATGCCGGAATAATCTCCGCCGTCGCCGAGGCCGTGCAGCGCCTGAACCTCCCGAACCTGGTCGTTGACCCGGTGATGGTCGCCGAGAGCGGGGCGGTACTGTTGGAGCCGGACGCCATCGAGACCTACAAGGGGGAGTTGTTCCCGCTCGCCACCGCCATAACCCCTAATGTGAACGAGGCTTTCGCGTTGCTCGGCGAGGAGAGGGACGAGGACCACATCGAGGACTGCGCCGTGACGCTGCACTCTTTGGGCCCGAAGGCCGTTATTATCACTGGCGGACATACGGAATCCGGCGCGGACCTGCTCTACGACGGCCGGGATTTCACCAGGATCGAAGGTCCGATCCATCCTTCGGGGAACGCACATGGGTCCGGCTGCACGCACTCGTCGTCGCTGGCGAGCTTTCTGGCGCGCGGCTTCGGACTTGAGGAGGCCGCCCGGCGAGCTCGCGCGGTCGCCTCGGAGGCGGTGGAGTACGGGATCGCGGAGATCGGGGCGGGGGCCGGGCCGGTCCACGCGCTGGGCAAGATATTGAAGGGAGTGGAGGCATGAACGCGGTCGAGGTCTTGCGGAGGCTGGCGGAGGAGAAGCCGCTCGTCCACCACATCACCAACTACGTCACGGTGAACCTGGTCGCGAACGTGACGCTCTGTACGGGCGCGCTGCCGGTGATGGCCCACTCCGCCGAAGAGATGGAGGAGATGGAGGGGCTCGCGTCGGCGCTCGTCCTGAACATCGGGACGCTTGACAGCCGTCAGATCGAAGCGATGCTCCTCGCCGGGAAGACGGCGAACGAACGCGATATCCCCATAGTTCTCGACCCGGTCGGCGCTGGGGCGACGACGCTCCGCACTCGGACTGCCGAACGCCTGCTCTCCGAGCTGCGCGTCGCCGCCGTGTGCGGTAACGCCGGTGAGATAGCGACGCTCGCCGGGCTCTCCGCCGAGGTGCGCGGCGTCGAGAGCCTGACCGGAGACGCGAGGGAAGCTGCTACCCAGGCCGCCCGCGCGCTAGGTGTCACCGTAGCTGCGACCGGACCCACGGACTACGTGAGCGATGGCGAACGTCTCCTCGCGGTAGAGAACGGGCATCTCCTGATGGGCCGCGTGGTGGGTAGCGGCTGCGCCTCGACCGCCGCGGTCGGCTGCTTCGCCGCGGCCGGTGGTGCAGACCCGGAGACCGTGGCGGCGGCCCTGGCCTACTTCGGGCGGGCGGGGGAGGTCGCGGCCGGGAAGGCTGACGGTCCGGGGACGTTCGAGCCCCGGTTTCTCGATGCTCTAGCGGCGCTCGCGGACGACCCTGCGGGTGTGGAAGGAAGCACTCAAATAAAGGAGCTTAAACGTGGCTAACGTGACGAGAGGTCTCTCGGGTAGCGCGACCCGCAAGCTTGTGCTGGCGGCGCTGTTCGCGGGGATAGGGGTACTACTGTCGTCGTTCGCGATCCCGGTCGGCGGGGCGAAGGTCTTCCCGTTCCAGCACGCTATCAACGCCGTTGCCGGGGTCCTGCTGGGACCGTGGTGGGCGGCCGGTTCGGCGCTCGTGACGGCGACGTTGCGGGTCTCTCTGGGGACCGGGAGCCTGTTCGCGTTTCCGGGGAGCCCGTTCGGGGCCATCGCCGTCGGGATCGCGTACCGCATCCTGCGCCGCGACGAGGCGGCGCTCTTCGAGCCGGTCGGTACGGTGCTCATTGGGGCGACGCTCGGGGCGGTCTTGATCTCACCGCTCCTCGAAGGCGCCGGCGGTGGCCTGCTCGCGCTCATGATCGCATTCGCCCTCTCCAGCATCCCCGGCGCTATCATCGGCTACCTCGTCCTCAAGGCGCTCAGGAGAACCGGATACTCTGTGTGAGCGTTCCTGGACGGTAGACCGAAACCGGGCTATCTTCAAGGCATGACCGGCGCGATGAGCCCGAAGAAGATGCTCGATCTTGGCGAGCACCGCCCGTATCCGATGCCCGTGGGGACGTGGGCGATCTCGATGATCTGGCACGACCTGCTCTTTATGCACTGGCCCGTCCCGGAAGACTGGCTCCGGCCGCTCATCCCTCCATCCCTCGGGCTCGACACGTTCGACGGCAGCGCGTGGCTCGGCGTGGTCCCGTTTCGTATGAGCGGCGTGCGGCCGCGTTTCTTGCCGGGCGTACCACCGCTGTCGAACTTCCCGGAGATCAACCTCCGTACCTACGTCACCGCCGGCGGTAAGCCCGGTGTTTGGTTCTTCTCACTCGACGCCCACAACCCCGTGGCCGTCCGCCTCGCCCGCGCCACCTTCGGCCTGCCCTACTTCGACGCGAAGATGTCCTGCCGGACCGTGGGCGATGATATCCACTACCGGAGCGTCCGCATGCACCGTAACGCCCCGCCTGCGGAGTTCGCCGCCCGCTATCGGCCAGCGGGAGATCCCTTCGATTCCCGGCCCGGTTCGCTGGAGAACTTCCTGACCGAGCGTTACTGCCTCTACGCCGCGGATAAGAGGGGCAACGTCCGGCGCGGCGACATCCACCATGTGATGTGGCCTCTGCAGCTGGCAGAGGTCGAGGTAGAGACGCTGGATATGACCGGCCAGATCGGAGTGTCGCTGCAGGATACCGATCCCGTTCTTCACTACTCCCAGCGCCTCGACGTGCTCGCCTGGGCGCCGCGAAAGATCGAGTCGTGAATCATCGGGAACGTCTGCGCGAGGCGCGGCTCCTGCTCGTCACGGACCCGCGCCCGGATCTCGTAGAGCGCGTCGCGGCCGGTATCCGCGGCGGTGTAGACATCGTGCAACTCCGGGACAAGCGGACCGTGAGGGAAGAGCTAATGCCGCTTGCGGAGGAGCTGAAGGAGGTCTGTGTTCGTAGCGGCGCCCTCTTCACGGTGAACGACGACGCTGAACTGGCCCGGCTCTCGGAGGCGGACGGGGTCCACCTCGGCCAGGAAGACGGTCCCATCGCGCGGGCCAGGGGACTCCTCGGTGAGGACGCCATCGTGGGACGTTCGGTCGGCAGCGTCCAGGAGGCCCACGAGGCCGTGCGGGAGGGCGCGGACTACCTTGGGGTAGGGACCATCTACGGGACCCCGACCAAGACGGATACGGAGATCGCTGGACCGAAGCTGTTAGAAGAAGTCGCCCACGAGGAGCCGCCGGTACCGTGGTACGCCATCGGCGGCGTGACGCTGGAGACCGCTCCCGAAGCAGCCGCCGCCGGCGCCTGGGGATTCGCCGTCGTCCGGGCCATACTCGACGCCGAAGACCCGGAGGCCGCCGCCCGCTCCCTTCGCGGACTCCTGCCGGGCTCGTGCTGAGCCTCGCGTGAGCGCCGCGCTATACTCGGCGCGTGAACATCAGTCCGACAACTATCTTGGACCTGCCTTGAGGGCGGATCTCGTCTCCGGCATCCTGCCCGTTCGGGAGGACGGCCGCATGCTCCTTCTCCAGCGACCGGCCGGAACCTGGGAGCCGCCCGCGGGCAGGCTCGCTACCGGCGAGACGTTCCAGGAGGGGGCCGTGCGCGAGCTGTACGAGGAGACGGGCATGCTCGTCGCGCCGCAGCGCATCCTCGCCACCTGGGTCGGCGATTCCCCGAACGGCGGCTCCCTGGCGGCCGTTACCTACATAGGCCGGACGAGGGACGAGGAGGTACGGCTCTCGCACGAGCATCTCGGCTACCGGTGGGTAACACTCGAAGAGTGGCTGGAGTTGCCGAGCTGGTGGAGCCGTGAGAACATCCGGCGCGTCGCTGGTCCGCTACGCGGGCTTCCGCGAGACCCATCGCCGAAGCCTGCCCCACCGAAGCCCGGCTGGGACAACAAAGTGGTGCCCGCAAACCTGGGAGCCGGGGCGGTCCTCGTGGACTTCGACGGCGACGAGCCGCGCGCACTGCTTCTGCGCCGCCGCAAGCCGCCGGTCGGGCTGTGGGAGAACCCTGGTGGGATGCTGGAGAGCGGTGAGGACTTTGTCGCGGGCGCCCGGCGGGAGTTGTTAGAAGAGACGGGGGTGGAGGCGGAGCCGGTATCCCCGTGGTGGGCGCGTGTCGAGCCCTGGCGGGGTCCGAAGGACCACGACCTGTATGCTGGCGTCGGTTTCCTGGCGCGTCATCCGGGGGGTGGGATCTGGCGAGAGTCGGAAGCCCACGACGACCACCTCTGGGCGACGCAAGAAGAGTGGCGCTCCCTGCGAACCTGGTACTCCGCCGCCGAGACGGATACCCTCTGGCGGGCAATCGGTGCGTTGGAGCAGAGAGAGCTTGGATAGCGGGAAGATCGGTCCCAGCACTTCAAAGAAGACCCGCCGGGCGCGCCTTCTCGGCTGGACCATGCTCGGCGTCTCGGCCGTGCTCTGGGCGGCGGTGGTCGTGGTGCCGTTCCTGCCGCTGTCGGGGGCGCAGAAGATCTGGGCCGCCGGCGCTCTTGCGGTCGCGGGTGAGGTGGCTTTCTGGATCGCCGCGGTCGTCCTCGGCCGGGAGGCCGTGCGCCGCTACCGCAGCTCGTTGAATCCTCGTAACTGGTTCGGAGAGAAGCGGCGTTGAGAGAGTTCGACGTCATACGAAAGATAACGGACCTCCTGCCGGGTACGCCCCCCGAGGTGCTGGTCCCCATAGGAGACGACTGCGCCGTCCTGCGGCTGGGGGACAAGGACTGGGTCGCCGCCGCGGACATGCTCGTCTCCGGCTATCACTTCGAGGACTGGGCTTCGCCGGAGGACGTTGGTTACAAGGCCGTCGCCGTCAACGTCTCGGACGTGGCGGCGATGGGAGGGACGCCGCGCTTCGTGCTGGCCTCCGGGGGCGCGCCGGACCCGGAGACGACGCTCCGATGTTTCCGGGGCGTGGCCGAGGCGTGCGAGGCGTTCGGCGCGTACCCGATCGGCGGCGACACGACCCGCGCCGGGGCTCTCACGGTGGACGTCTCAATACTGGGCGAGCTCTCCTTCTCGCCGGTGCTCCGCTCCGGGGCTCGTCCCGGCGACCTGCTGGCTGTCACCGGCGAGTTAGGGGCTTCGGCTGCCGGGTTCCTGGCCCTGGAGGCTGGACACAAGGAACTGGAGCGCTTAGTCCGAAAACACCTGCGCCCGGAGCCGCGGGTAGAAGCCGGGTTGGCGGCGGCCCGGCTCGGAGCGCACGCGATGATAGACCTCTCTGACGGTCTTGCCTCGGACGTGCGCCACATCTGCGAGCGTAGCGGGGTCGGGTGCAGGATAGATCTGGGCCTCCTTCCCATTGCGGAGGATACGCGGATGCTGGCGGAGTCCCTGGGGCGTGACGCGGGGGCACTGGCGGTGACCGGCGGCGAGGACTACGAGTTGCTCATTGTCGCGCCGGAGAGTGTGATGGAGGAGTTGTCGGGCACGCTGGACGTGCCGCTCGCGGTGATCGGGGAGGTAACGGGCTCGGAGATCGTTATCCATCGTGGGGGAGAGAGAGTTGAGGATCTCTCCGGCTGGGATCACTTCGGGATGGGTTGAGCGGCCGGTTCGCTTCGCGCTGGAACCGGGTACAAAGACCGCAAGATAATTTCGCGGAAGGGGTCAAAGATGCCATACGACAGGATCACTCAACTGCCCACGGGTGTGAAAAACAACCTGCCCAAGCACGCCCAGGAGATCTACAAGGAAGCTTTTAACTCCGCCGAGAAGCAGTACGAAGAGGAGAGCCGCGCCCACCGCGTTGCCTGGAGCGCCGTCGAAGAGAAGTACGAGAAGAATGAGAACGGCAACTGGGTGTCGAAAGATAGCTGACCGGATCTATACCGGCCAGCCTTCCAGCGTCCAGCCCATGTTCCAGAACATCCACTCATAGCGGCTCGTGGTGACAAAAGCGTCTGTGACGGCCGCACGCTGGGCCAGGTTCAGTTCTTCGCAGGTGCGGTCTGCCAGATCAAGGACGGCCTCGACGACGGCCCCGAACTCTTCGCCGCCGTAGGTGTCTATCCAGGTCTGGTACATCGGGTCGGGCGATCTCTGCTCCAGCAGCGTCCGGCCGACCTCGGCGTAGATCCAGTAGCACGGCAGCACCGCCCCCAAAACTTCATGGTAGTCCCCGAGGGCGGCTTTTCTTAGCAGGTAGCTGGTGTAGGCGAGGGTGGTCGGTGCCGGGGGCGTCCGGGAGAGTTCGGCCTCGGAGATATCCAGGTCTTTGAGGAAGCCGCCGTGCAGGCTCCGCTCCACAGCGATGGCGCCGACGGCGTGTTCGTTGAACATGAGGAACGCATCCTCGCTCGGGGAGCGGATACCGGCCAGGGCCAGGGAGCGGGCGTAGTCTCGCAGGTATAGGGCGTCCTGAGTGACGTAGTGGCGGAAACAGTCCTTGGGGAGCGTTCCGTCGGTAAGGCCTTGCAGGAACGGGTGGGCCAGTATCTCCGCGTAGATGGGATCTATCGAGCGCCACAGATCGGCAGTGAATCCTCGTTCGCGGACGGTCTTTCTCTCGGCCATCATCCCCCAGTCGGAGCGCGTTCTAGTGCCGGATCCAATCAATGTAAGTATAGCGATCCTTCTCCGGCGTCGCCGTGTTCTTTACTCGCGCTAGAGATCAGTTCAGCTTACGCGTGATGTACCCTCGAAGGAGGAGAAGCCGTTTATACTTGCGCTCTTGCTGGACTCCGTGCATCCCGCCCAGGACGTTGGTGCGCGGTTAACCGGACATTGGAGTGCTCAGGGTTGGCGAAGCTCTTTGTCTTCGTAGGCTTTTCGGAGCGTGTCGAAGCCCTTCTTCTTACGCTCGTGGAAGTTCGGGTCGTTCCAGCCGTCCCAGGTGTAGCTGAGCGGGGAGATCTCCTCCTCGCCGTCTCCGGGAGTCCGCGCGGCGGGATAGATCCGTATTCCGTCCACCTCCGCTACTTCGAGCTTGTCCTTGTTCGCCGACGCCTCATAAGGATAGTCCCAGACCTTCAGGCTGCTGGGGTCGGTGAAACCCAGGAGCAGCCACGGGATACGGACCTCAAGCACGTCGCCCTTCGCGTACCAGTCGGAGAGGCTGTAAAAATCCGGGCTCGAAGGGTCCGAGATGCCCTCGCGCATCTTTCCGACCTCGATCTCCTCGAAGGGAACCCTCTGTTTGGTCTCCGGCAGATATAGCTCACGGCTGAGCGCCAGCTTCCACGGGAGAAAGTCTCCCGCCGTGGGATCCTTGCTGGCGGCGGGGGCCGGGATCATGTTCAGCCGGCTCGCGTAGAGCCAGGTATGCTGGTCGTAGGCGCTGTTGACGAGCATCCGCGAGTCGTCTTTGCCTTTCATTTGGAGCAGGAACTGCGTTCCGCCGCCGGGGAAGGTGAGTCCTGGCGCGGGCTTCGCGGTCTCTCCGCCGCCCGTGAGCGTGCCGAAGCCGACGTCCACTTCGTCTTTAGTGAAGTCCCACTCTCCCTTGCGTTTTTTCAACATCAGATAGAGGTAAGCTTCGTCGTGGGAGACGGAGAGGTCGAAGTCCTCGTACTCCTGCTCCTGAGCGGGGGCGCCGCCGCCCAAGAAACGGTCGGAGGCCCACCCGATGATGTCCCCAGCGCCGTCGGGGCCGCCGGTGCGCTTCTCCCAGTCGTCGGTCTCGCCGTCGAGGTGGATGGACTTCTCTTCGCTCTCTCCGGCGTCGGAGGCGATCACGCCGAAGTTCTCCTCGTTGGTGAGGCGATTGTGCCACATCTGACGCCGGCCCTGGGGTATCTCAAGTTCGGTGGTGTTCCAGGTGAACTTGAACCATTCGTCGGTCCAGGCGAAGAGGAGCCCCCCGTCGAGTCCCTCGTTGCGGATCTGCTCCATCATCCCCGCGTTCATTTTGCCCTGCTCTTCTTCGGTGTGGTAGCCCTGGTTGCGTCCCAGCGGTCCCCGGTGGGCCATCCCGCGAGAGCTCGGCACGCCGAACTCACCGACGAATAGGGGGATGCCCTCGTGGTACTCGCGCAGCTCGTTCAGGTAGCCGGCGTAGGGGTCTATGTTGCCTTCCGAGTTGCGATAGGTCTGGTACTTCGGCTCGTAGCGGAGGAAGTCCGGGTAGTAGGGGTAAACGTGGTACTGGGAGAAGTAGCCCGCCTTCCAAAAGGAGGTCGGTTCGACGTTCATCGGGTCCACGGAGACGAGGTCCTCCTGCGCGAGGGGCTCGTTCGGATGTTTCAAGGGATCCGTGGTCAGCCAGTTGGTGAAGGAGACGGGATGCTGCCAGCCGTACTTCATCTCCTCCTCGGCGAGCGTGTCGAGCATCTGGGCGAGCCAGCTCTCGAACGGCGAAGCGTTGGCGGTCGCCCGGAAGTAGCGGCCGGAGTAGGCGGGCATGCCGGGGTTCGCGTCGTTCGTGGCCTCTACCGCGTAAGGGAACCACTCCGTCCCGACCATCCAGCCCAGCATATATTCGGAGACGTCAGAGCGGAACCTGCCGCTGGCGTGGCCGGGTACCTGGGGGATGTTGGCGTCGCCGTGAACGGCCCGGACGGTGTCCCGGATCTCATTCCGAAAATCTCCGGTTATCCCGTTCGAGAAAGCATCCCGGCCTTCTTCGTTGGGGCCGATCAACTCCTCCTCCGGCGACCAGACGCCCTGCATGAGCCACAATGGCTCTTCACGTTCGGAGTTGAACTCCCGGAACGCCTCGTAGAACTCGGGGTTGAGGATCGTGTAAACGCGCACGACGTCCACGTTCATCTCCTTCATCTGCGCGAACCACCGCAGATAGTCCTCTTTGGCCGGCGCCAACTCTCCCGGAGAGTGGCCCGGCAGGGAGGCACCCATGTTCACCCCGTTCCAAAACTGGGTCTTCCACCCGTTCCCGTCGTAGACGGCTATGTTGGCGTTCTTCACGGAGGAGACCTGCTTGATTCCGCCCACCTCGGAGACGGGCCGCTCTACCTTGCCCCAGTTCAGCAGGAAGAGAGTCGCCACCACGCCAAGAACGAGCACGCAGATGATGAGCGTCGCGCGCAAAATGCGACGGCTGGCGCTCGGTCGGCGCCGCTCTTCATAGTATTGATACACGTGGTTCTCCTCTTGCGGGACTCAGCGCCTTCTTGGAGCTTACGTTCTCCTGGCCGGGTTGGATGCGTCGGATGCTTCGGGAGGTTCGGTCTCCTCAAGATCCGCCGAATCGTCCAGTTTTCGTGATTTGTCTTTGGTCTTGTTGGTATCGAAGCCCTTGCGCTCCATCGAGCCCCAGGACTGGTTTCTCCTCAGAAACGATACCACGGCCAGGACTCGCCAGAACGTGTTGATCTGGCGGTAGCCGAAATTCTCCAAAACGCCATAGATGGTGAGCTTGAAGAGGTCGCGCCAGCGCGGATAGCGTTCCAGGCGCAGCTCCTCCAGAAACACGGCCGCCGTGGAGAGGAGGACGCCGAGGCCGACGGCGGCGAGGAAAAAGGCCAGGGCGAACGGAGCGTTTATCGCACCCAGCAGGAGTCCGACGACAAAGGTGGCGTAACCCAGGATCTCGATGATCGGACCCAGAAACTCGAAGAGCAGGAAGTACGGCATGCCTATCAGGCCGACGGCACCGTATTTGGGGTTGAAGATCATCCTCCGATGACGGACCAGGGTATCGATGAGGCCTCGATGCCAGCGGTCGCGCTGCCGGCGCAAAACACGCAGGGTGTCGGGGACCTCCGTCCAGGCTATTGGGTCGGGGACGAACGAGAGGCGGTACCTGCGGTTGTTCTCGCGCAGGGTCCTGTGGATGCGGGTGGTGAGCTCCATGTCCTCGCCCACCGTGTCGTGCTTGTAGCCGCCGGCGGCGATGAGGTCCCGTTTGCGGAACATGCCGAACGCCCCGGAGATGATGAGCAGGCAGTTTAGCTTGCTCCACGCCGTCCGGCTGGCGATGAACGCCCGCAGGTACTCGACGATCTGGAAGTTGGGGAGAGGCTTGCGGGGAGTTTTGGCCTTTATGATGCGGCTCTTCTCGAACTCGCAGCCGTTCGCGACGCGGATGATGCCGCCGACCGCCGCGACCTCGCTCGACTCGATCATCGGACGCGCTATCCTGAGCAGCGCGTCCTCTTCCAAAATTATGTCCGCGTCCATACAGCACACGAGCGGATAATTCGCCGCGCAGATGCCGACGTTGAGCGCGTCGGCCTTGCCGCCGTTCTCCTTGTCCACCACGATCAGGCGCTCCGTCTCCGAGGCGTAGACGCCCCGCAGGGCGGCGGTGTCGAGCTGCACCCGTACCGGCTGATCCGACTCGTACAGGTCGAACTCCTCCATCAATACGTCGAGGGTGCCGTCTTTTGAGCCGTCGTTGACGACGACCACCTCGTGGAGGGGGTAATGGAGCGTCAGGAAGGAGCGGACGCTGTCCGTTATGGTCGCCTCCTCGTTGTAAGCCGGCACCACGACCGAGACGGGTGGGGCGTAGTTCGAGGTAAAAAGTTCCGGGAGGCCGGAGAAGACCTCACGCCGGACGTAGTCGGCGATCTCGGCGAAGGAGATTGCGTACAGGGTCAGGTACACACCGTTTATGAGCAGGAAGTAGCCTAGTACGAAGTAGTTAGCGCCGAGTACGAAATCGTTGAGGTTCAAGACGTCTCCGCCATCAGGATCTTCCGCAGCGCCAGCCGCGCGTCTTCGTCGGACATGGTGTCCGCCAGGCGCCTGATGTAGCGTGTCGCTCCTGCCCGGACCATCGCCCGGATCATGGCTCGCGCGCTCTCCCCACGCTCGCCGGGGGCGGATAGCTCCTCCGCCACCCGGCGGGTGATGCCGCGCTCCTCCAGCGTGGCGACCGCCCGGTCTCTTGCGTAGCGGTCGTCGTCCTCCAGCAAGCTGGTCAGGGTCCGCTCGCCATCAGGCCCCATGTTCGCCAGCGCCCGGCTCGCGTTGAGGCGCACCCACCACTCGCGGTCAAGGGTGAGGTTCCGCAAGATCGGGATGGCGGCGAGATCCCCGATAGCGCCCAGAGCGCTCGCCGCCTGCGCCCGCACGGGCCAGGCTTCGTCCTCGGTGGCGGTGAAAAGCTTGGGCAGATCGACAGGGTCTCCGATCTTGCCGATCGCCAGCGCCGATTTCGCCCGTAGGTCTACGCTCTGGCTGAGGAGCGCTGCATGTCCGAGTGCCGGGCGGGCCTCCGGCGCACGGAGTTGGCCCAGCACCTGCGCCGCCTGCACCGGAGCGTACAGCCGACCTTCCTTCTCGTCTCGCGCTTCCTCCAGCACCTCGATAAGCGGCCCGACGGATGGCTCGCCGATCCTCTCCAGGTTCTCGGACATCCTGAGCCGGGTGAGCTCGGACGGATCGCCAAGCTGTCGCGCCAACTCGCGGGCCGCCTCCGGCGTGCCGATGCGAGCCAGGGCGCGGGCCGCCACGGCCCGGAGCGTCTCATCCGGGTGCGAGAGCAGTAGGGAGAGAGGGGCTATCTGCTCCGGGCCGCCGAAGTGGCCCAGGTTCTCGGCGGCGCGGGCCTTGCGCCAGCGGCCACGGGCTCGCAGCCTCTGCAGGTACCTTCTTACCAGGCCGACCTCTTCGGCGAGTCGGACGAGGCGGTCGTGCTGTTCGCCGCTGAGGACGTAGAGGTATTCGATCATGAGCGACGCCAGTAAGTCCAGGTCGCGGCCGTCTAGCTTCAGGAGAGCGGGATCGGTCTCATCGGAGAAGATCGAGTTTTCCAGAGCGGTCTCCAAGCGGCGCTTTCTCGACTTTGTCGTCCGCTGCCGTATGGAGCGGAGGGCTTTGATCCCGAGGGTCAGCATCACCATCAGCACGTTCAGGAGGATCATCAACGAGATCGCGATCCAGATTAGAGTCAGTTTACCCATGAATACAGTTGTCGTCCTCGACCTCTATAATGTTTAGCAGGAGCATCTAGCGGCTGTAAGTGTACGCCAACGAGTGGGAATTGGATTTGTGAGCAAAGACGCCTTGAGGATTCTTGTTGCGGACGATGATCGGATAGTGCGGCGCATCGTGACCACGAAGCTCTCCGGACTTGGGTACGAGGTCTCCGAGGCCCAGGATGGACAGGAGGCCGTGGACCGTCTCGCCGATGGCGAAGTACCGGATCTCCTTATCACCGACCAGCTCATGCCCCGGATGAACGGCCTCCAGCTCGTCCGGGCGGTCCGCGAGAGCGCCCGTAAGGAACTTGCTTCCCTGCCGATTATTATGCTCACCTCCCGCGGCGGCGAGCGGGACATCATCGAGGGCTTGAAGACCGGCCTGGACGACTACGTGATCAAACCATTCTCCCCCGACGAGCTAGCGGCCCGTGTTAAGACAGTCCTCTGGCGGGTGGCTCGGCTCCGGGGCTAACCTCGGCTAGCCCGCCGCTTCTTCCGCCGCTCCTTCGTAGATTGCCAGCCTGTTGCGTCCGGCGTTCTTTGCGCGGTAGAGCGCTTCGTCGGCGCGCTCGA
>CALMWA010000092.1 GCA_937873125.1 uncultured Actinomycetes bacterium
AGCTCTAGCGTCCGTAGGTCCGTGTGAGGCGCCGCAGCCGGTCGGCGAGACTCGGTATGAGAGCCGATTCTTCCATCCGCCAGGACCAGTTTCCGCTCGCCGTGCCGGGGGTGTTCATCCGGGCCTCCGAGCCGAGCCCCAGCACGTCCTGCATGGGGACTACGGCGCGGCGCGCGACCGAGGAGTGGGCGAGGCGTATGAGGTCCCAGACCGAGACGTACTCCGTACCCAGGTAGCCTCGGACCAGGGCGCGTTCGTCCTGCGATGCCGAGGTCCACCAGCCGGACGTGGTGTCGTTGTCGTGGGTGCCGGTGTAGACGACGTAGTCTGCCCCGTCGTAGTTGTGCGGGAGGAAGTAATTCTCCGGGTGCGAAAAGCCGAACTGTAGGACCTTCATCCCCGGAAGCCCGATCTTCTTCCGCAACTCGTGGACCTCGGGCGTGATGTCCCCCAGGTCCTCGGCGATGAGCGGCAGGCTATTTCCCGTACCCAGTTCTTTGCGCAGCACCCCGAACAGGTCCTCTCCCGGCCCCTCTACCCACCGGCCGTTCTTGGTCGTCTCTTCGCCGGCCGCTATCTCCCAGTAGGCTTCGAAGCCCCGGAAGTGGTCTATGCGGACGGCGTCGGCCTGCGTGAGCGCCATCTTGGTCCGCTCAACCCACCAGGCATATCCATCTTCGCGCATCCGGTCCCACCGGTAGAGTGGGTTCCCCCAAAGTTGCCCCGTCTCCGAGAAGTAGTCCGGCGGCACCCCGGAGACCACGGTCGGCTCGCCGGAGTCGTCGAGGTAGAAGAGGTCCTGGTTCGCCCACACGTCGGCCGAATCTTGGGAGACGAAGATAGGAATGTCCCCGATGACCTCTATTCCCGCCTCGTTTGCCGCCCGCTTGACCTCGCCCCACTGCCTGTAGAACAGATACTGCACGAACTGGTGGTAGGAGACCTCCGCCGCAAGCTCCTTCTCGGCCCGCTGCAGCGTCCGCGCTTCCCGCCGGGCCAGTCCTTCGTCCCAGTGGTTCCACGGTTTCTCGCCGAACCTGCCTTTAAGCGCCGCATACAGCGCGTAGTCCTGTAGCCAGTGCCCGTGCTCCTCCCGGAAGTCCTCGAAGTCCGCGCCGGCCCACGCTCTACCCTGCGCCCGCTCGTAAGCCTCGCGCAACAGCTTCTCCTTGCGCACGCTCACGGACGGGTAGTCCACCGGACCGGCGGGAACCTTCTCGGGCTTGTTCTTCAGCAGCCCGCTCTCCACGAGCCGGTCGGTGCTGATGAGGAGGGGATTCCCGGCGAAGGCCGAGTAGGAGGAGTACGGAGAGCCCGCGGTGTCTGTGGGTCCGAGCGGCAGGATCTGCCACAGCGTCTGTCCCGCCTGTTTGAGGAAATCCACGAAGCTCAGGGCCTCCGGCCCCAACTCCCCTATGCCGTATGGTCCTGGCAGAGAGGTAGGGTGGAGCAGGATGCCGGCGGATCGCTTCTGTTCGGGAGCTTCTTTCACGCGCCGGATTCTAGCGGTTTCCAGCAACCGGTGCGTGCAAGGCTGTCAGGAACGCTGAATCTCCTCCGGTGAGCGCGGTGCGCGGGTTCGGACGCCGCAGTCTTGGAGTTTTATGGGGGCTAGTCTATGATCTGCTCGGTCAGGCTGCGGGGGTCGAAGTAGGCGTGGAAGCGTTTCACCTTGTCACCCTCAATCTCCAGCACGCTCACGCCCGCGTAAGAGACAGAGCCGCCGTTGGACGTGCCCTCGGTGGTCCACTCCAGGGCGGCGTGACCGTCGCCGTCGGCGAAGACGTTACGGAACTCGCTCTTCATCGCGCCGAAGGTCTTGCGGTAGCTCGTCCAGAACTCGCGCAGCCCGTCGTGGCCCGAGAAGCTCTTGGGGACCGCCACGTTGCCAACCTCGCAGTCCTCGGTGTGGACCTCGACCAGCGGCTCCACGTCGCTGTCCTCTTCGAGTTTCCACAGCGCCTCGACGAACCTGTCTGCTACCTCTTTCGACACGGGGCTACCCCTCTCGCGGATTACACGTCTTTGCGAGGATAGCGGCTACCTCTGGGGTGAAACTGTAAACCTGCACCCACGTGGCAGATTCGAGGCTATCAGCCGGAAGCTATCCGCGCGGGGTCTCTTCGATCTCGACGCGCTCTATCTTCTCTCCCGGTTCGCGGGCGCGCTGTGGATCTCGCTCCGGGATGGCCTCGACGACGTTCATCCCTTCGACGACCTCCCCGAAGACGGCGTGCCGGTCGTCCAGCCATGGCGTCGCCACGTGCGTGATGAAGAACTGTGAGCCGCCCGTGTTCGGCCCCGCGTTCGCCATCGAGAGGATGCCCGGCCGGTCGTGCCGCAACTCGGGATGGAACTCGTCCCGGATTTGGTATCCGGGACCGCCCGTACCGGTACCCGTCGGATCGCCACCCTGCGCCATGAAGTCTTTTATGACGCGGTGAAACGTCGTCCCGTCGAAGTACCCCTCCCGCGCCAGAAAGACGAAATTGTTGACCGTCTCCGGCGCTTCCTGGGCGAACAGGCGCACCTTCACGACGCCCTTGTCCGTCACGAAGTTCGCGTAGTACTCGCTCGCGGGGTTCAGCACCATCTCGGGCGCGCTGCTGTAACTATTTGCTGCCATCGGATCTCCTCCGGCTCGTCTCGCTGTATTGGCAAGCGCCTATGCTACCGCATCTTCGGGCACTCCGGTCTCGCGGATTGACCAGAATCTGCGACAGTGCCATACTGCGCGTCGTATCGTCGAGGGAAGGGGAGTTACATGGCGGAGCAACTGACCATCATTGCCAAGCTTAAGGCCAAGAGCGGCGCCGAGGAACAACTCTTCGAGGAGTGTCGCAAGCTCGTCGCGCCCACCCTGGCCGAGGAGGGGTGCATGAACTACGACATGCACCGCTCGGTCGAGGACCCAGGTCTCATCATGTTCTACGAGAACTGGACGAACCGCCCGCTCTGGGAGCGGCACATGGAGTCCCCGCACCTGCAGGAGTTCTCGGCCAACACCGAGGATATCGTCGAGGTGTGGGAGCTGTTCCAGGGCGAGAAGGTGGACGGCGCCTGATCCTGCCCCTTGGTAGTAAGGCTCTTGTGTTCTAACGCCGTGGTGACCGTAACGGAAGGATGCCAGTGAGGATAACGTTCTACGCCCACGCGAGCTTTCGCTTGGAGGCCGATGGGCTCTCTGTCGTGACCGACCCTTACACACCCGGTCCCGAGGGCTCCAACTTCGACCCGATAGACGAGTCGGCGGACCTCGTGATCATGAGCTCCGCCACAGACTCGTTCCACTCCGATCCGAGCCACGTGCGCGGTGCCCCGACCGTCGTGAACGCGCTGGAACTGCCGCCGGAGGGGAAGGAAGTCCTGGGTCTCCACATCCGCCCCTTCCCCGCGATGGAGAGCATGACCTTCGACTTCGGGCGCGATCCGGACGCGAACGCGCTTTACCTGTTCACGCTCGGTGGTCTGCGCGTGCTGCACATGGGCGACATCGGGAACCCGGTCCCGGAGGCGTACCTTGAGGCGCTGCACGGAGAGGTAGACGTGCTCTTCGCGCTCGCGGGCGCCCACGCCACCATATCGCTCGACGACCTCGACGACGCCATCGCCGCCATCGGCCCCCGCGTCGTCATCCCGATGCACTATTTCAGCCCGCGCGGCGTGCTGGAGATCGAACCCGTGGACACCTTTCTCGAACGCTTACCGGCAGACTCCGTCACGCGGACCGGCGGACCCGAGCTCGAACTGACGCCCGAATCGTTGCCCGCGGACGCGCCCCACGTCTACGTGCTGGAGCAGTCCCGCTGAGCTAGCGACGGTCTAGACGGGGGGCGCTCCGGCTCTCCGCTTTGCGGTGCTCTCTGAGGTGCGCCCAGACGTCTATGGCGGTCTTTGGCACGACCAGCAATATGAGGGAGGCCAGTTGCGAATAATCCTACCAAAGGGGACCGCGTCCGCGATAGAATTTTGAGCGATGTTTCGTCGCAGGAAACCGCGGGTGCCGGACCCCGGCCAGAAGGTAGCCCTCTTGGTCGAGGGCGAGTGGCGCGGCGGTTTCCGGGCCGTCTCCGGTCCACTTACTGGCAAGGAGGGCGGTATCGTGGTCTTGGTGGCGGAGGAAGAGGAGTACCGGGCGTCCCGGCTGGCCGACCGCCGTCCGGTACGCATGGCGTGGCCCGTAGACGGATTGAGGATAGAGGAATGATGGGCGCGGGTACCGAACTCGCCCCCATCAAGAGACTTCTACAGCGGTTCGCCTAACGGACGATCCAACGCGCCAGGAGACCGCCAGCGACCAGCACCACTCCGGCGAACAGCGAGATCACAGAGACGCCGCCCGTGTCGGGGAGGATCTGCGCTGGGGCAGCGGGCGCTGCTCCTGCGGAGGCGACCGCCGCGGGTGCTTTGGCCTCGGCGGCCGGCGCAGCGGCAGGCGCGGCCACCTCGGCGACAACCTTGTCTTCTTCCTCGACTACGTCTTCTTTGACCACCTCCTCTTCGACGACGTCTTCCTCGACCACGATATCCCCGCCTGCGGCAACACCGCCGAGGCAGGCGTTGACCTGCTCGATAGAGATGCCGAGCTCGTTGGAGATCTCCGCTGCCGCCGCGCTGCCGATATCACCGGAGGTGGCCGTCGCGTCACCGTACTGGCCCTGGGTAGCGGCCACAGCCGCGACCTGAGAGCAGTCCACATACTGCACGCTAACGTCGCCACCGGTGGCCTGGGCGAAGGCTGGAGCCGTGGTGATCAACACCATCGCCAGCATCGCGGCCAACAACATTGCTTTTTTCATGGTCCAACCTCCATATATTGGGGACCGGGTTCAAGCTACTACAACCGGTAGGATACGCCGCTCGCGGGAAAGAGCCTATGGTTCAAATGACCTATTTCTTGAACAAATTTACCCAAAGCGGCGAAGAGACCGTATCTGTTTCTGATTCGGGCGACGACCTTCATATTGCTTAACGATCCTGCGCACTGCTACGAATGCTGCTCGAGTGTCCGGTGGGAATTACGCGGGTGGGTTTCGGTGAGGCAATCTTAAGACGCTAGGGACGAAGAGTGCAACCGGGATCTCAAGCCGGGCGGAGGGTTGACACGGCTACTCGCCGTCGGGCTATCCAACCACACCAGCTTCCTAGTCCTCAGTCAAGAGGTCCACCTGTAGTCCTTCAGGTGGCGTTAGTAAGCATCGCTACGCAGAATCGACAAGAGGCCGTTTACGAAGGTCCTACTATACGTGGCCGTACGGCTGAGATCTCCGGCCTTGCCGGGCATCCGTTCCTTGATCTTCCGGCCACTGCGCTTCCGTCAGTTCGTATCGCTTAGGAATGTCCACCTAACCCGGTTACCTACACGCAAGCGAGACAGATCTTCTCCTGTACGTCGGTTCACTCCAGGATAAAGGTCCTTCGGCTCGTTTACGTGATCTGGCTGACTTTTAGTCGGGTGTCAGACAACCCTGCGGGCGGACAGCGGCGGAAACTCGGGGGTTGACTTCTCCGCAAAGGCCGCGAGGCCGATCCTATAGTCTTCTGAAGCGAGGGTCGTCCGGATGGCGGCCGTCTCGTAGCGCAGACCTTGCTCGATGCTCGTCTCCGATGCGAGGTCTACCGCGGCCTTGGCGTAGGCCAGCGCCAGCGGGCTGTTGGCGGCGATCTCTGCTGCCAGCGCCCGAGCCTCCTCCATCAGTGAGTCCCGTGGAACGACCTTGCTCACGAGACCCATCTCCAACGCGGTCTCGGCGCTTATGCGCCTGCCCGTCAGTATGAGCTCCTTCGCCCGAGTCGGACCCACCAGCCGTGGCAGACGCTGCGTGCCTCCCGCGCCCGGCACTATCCCGATGCCAACCTCGGGCAACGCGAATCGGGCATCCTCGACCGCGATTCGGAAGTCGCAGGCCAAGGTTATCTCAAGCCCACCACCGAATGCCAGGCCATTCATGGCGACGATAGTGGGTACCTGGAGCCGGGCTAGACGTTCGGCGAAGGCGTTGAGGGCTCTGTTGTGAGCCCACCGTTCGTCGGCGTCCATCCCGGCGCGCTCTTTGAGATCCACCCCAGAGCAGAAAGCTTTCTCTCCCGCGCCGGTCAGGATCATCACCCTGACCACCCCCGACTTTTCTATCTCTTCGAGGACCTCGCCAAGCTCGTCCACTATGCGGCTGCCAAGAGCGTTGTAGCGGTCGGGCCGGTTTAGAGTCACCGTTGCTATGCCCTCCTCGGCAGTAACCGCGGCCTGCTCGAAGTCTCTGCCATTCATGCTGCGCGCTCCCCTCCGATAAAGGATGTACGGTTGTGCCCGTCATTGTCTACGATTTTGACCGTCTGTACAATCAGGTATACGGACACAGGGTTGAGGAACGGGTCGTTAGGAGGCTGGGATGGTGGATATTGCCGTGGTGGGGGCCGGTACGATGGGGGCGGGGATCGCGCAGAGTGCGGCTGCCGCGGGTCTGTCGTCGACGGTGTTGGACGTTCAGGAGGATGCGCTGGCCCGCGGACGTGCGTCTATCGAGCGGGATCTCGACCGCCGGGTAAAGAAGGGACGCATCTCTGAGGATGAGCGCCGGGAGATCCTCGGCCGCGTTTCGATGACGACTTCTGTCGAGGATTGTGCCGGCGCACCTGTGATCATAGAGGCCGTCGTGGAGAACATGGAGATCAAGAGAAAAGTCTTCGCCGATCTCGAAGGCGTGGTGGCGGAGGACGCGGTCCTCGCCACCAACACCTCCTCGCTCTCGGTGGCCGGTATAGCCGCCGCCACGGAGCGACCGGAGCGCGTGGTGGGGATGCACTTCTTCAACCCGGTACCGGCGATGCGCCTCGTAGAGATCGTTACCGGACCATCCACGGACCCTGCGGCTGTCAGACGGGCCGAGGAGATCTCCGAACGCCTGGGCAAGACCCCGATCCGGGTCGCCGACACGCCGGGGTTCGTGGTAAATCGGGTCGCCCGGCCCTTCTACCTGGAGGCGCTGCGGATCGTCGAGGCTTGTGGGGAGCCCGAGCAAGTCGACGCCGCGATCCGCGAAGCCGGGTTCCGCATGGGTCCGTTGCAACTCGCCGATCTCATAGGCAACGACATAAACCTGGCGGTATCCGAATCTCTCTTCGAACGGTACTACTTCCAGCCCAGGTTCCGGCCTTCGTATCTCCAGCGATCCATGGTCGAGGCCGGCCTACTGGGGAGAAAGAGCGGCCGGGGCTTCTACGACTACGGCTCCGAGGATACAGAGAGGGCCGAGGAGACGCCGGCACCCTCCGAAGACGTAGCCCTGCGCGTAATCTCCTGCATCGTGAACGAGGCTTTCTTGACCCTCTCGGAGGGCGTGGCGACGGCGGATGATATAGACCTGGCCATGAAACTGGGCGCGAACTATCCAAAGGGACCATTCGAGTGGGCGGAGGAGATAGGGTCCCACGCTATCCTCGAAACCCTCGACTCCCTACGCGCGGCTCACGGGGACGCTTACCTCGCATGTTCACTCTTGAGAGAACGCGCGCTAGAGGGGCCGGTATCCAACTGAAGCGGCCTCTCGGACGATAATAAGGGAACGTCCCACTACTTCCGATAGGTGAGAGCGATAGGTAAGAGAAAGGTGTTGACGTGTTGGAGAGGGAACGTGAAGTCACCATGCGGTTTCTTGCGGAGCCTACCGATATCAACTTCGGCGGCAAGGTACACGGCGGCGCGGTGATGAAGTGGATCGACCAGGCCGGGTACGCCTGTGCGGTCGGGTGGAGTGGGCAGTACTGCGTAACCGTCTACGTCGGGGGCATCCGCTTCTACAAGCCCGTTCATATAGGCAACATGGTGGAAGTGCATGCCAAAGTCGCGTACACCGGCCGGACGAGCATGCACGTCGTGGTCGAGGTGAGCGCGAGCGACCCGAAAGACCGGCGCCACACGAAGACGACGCACTGTGTGATCGTCTTCGTCGCGGTAGACGAAGAGGGGACTCCGGTCGAAGTCGCGCGCTGGCAACCGCGAACCGAAGAGGACGCGAACCTGGAGCGCTACGCGAAAGATCTCATGCAACTGCGAAAAGGTATCGAAGAGACAGAGGCGGCCCTCCGCAAAGACGTACCCTGATAGCGGAGTCCTCGCCGTCGCAGACGTCGCAGCCGTCTATCTCCGCGCTGCTACCTCCCCGTTGGGGCTACCCGCCGAGGCTACCTGTGTTCGTGAATTTGATCAGACCGGCAGCGGAACGTTCTGGAGCCTCACCTGTCCGCGGGCTACCTCCTTGCCGTCCTCGCTTCGGGAGATGATCACCTGCCAGAGCTGTTGGCTCTTGCCCTGCATTATCGGCTCGGCGATGACCTCTACCCGTCCCTCTTTCATCGGCCGCAGGAAGTCGGTAGTGTTGTTTACCCCCACGGCGAACTGCCCGTTCTCCTCCACGGCCGCCGAAGCCCCAATGCTGGCCGCACTCTCCACCGCCGCAGCGTACACGCCACCATGCACCACTCCCCAAGGAGTGTGGTGCTCCGCGCCAAGCGAGATCCAGCCGCGAACCCCCCTTTCACCAATCTCCTCCAACCGTAGGCCGGCAACCCGCAAGAACTCGCTAGACGAAGCCCCATCATTCTTCTCGCCCATGGGCTGGATCCTTTCGGTAAAGATGTACTCGCACTCATAGTACACGATCCTGACTGATCGGACGGTTGACATGTACCTGACTGATTGGTTAGACTAACGAACAGGTGAAGGAGATTACAGTTTAGTCGGCTTGCTGTAGACTGAAGTCGGGAAAGGGAGACGGTGATCGAAGGACCGGTTGAAGAGATGACGAGGACCGGCGAGTATGAGGTTGATTCTGCCTTGCTCGGGCGTATACACAGGGTCGAGGCAGGCATCATCGACGAGGCTTACCTGAGTATGGTGGAGAGCAGGATTTTCAGGAGAATAGCATCCTCCTTCTGTGCGCCACGCACTGGTGGAGATGCTGGAGCAGTGACTTTGGGAGAGGAGAGCTGCAATGTCTAGTAGTGCGGCGGCACGGACGGGGACGGCCAGCTCGGCGATCTGGCTGGTGCCGGCTTTGTGCGGGTTCGCGGTCGGGTTCGACGGTTACGACCTGATAGTCTTCGGTACGGTGATTCCGGCCCTGTTGGAGTACCAGCCGTGGGGCCTGACGGCCGAGAGGATAGGGCTCATCGCCAGTTACGCGATCGTAGGGATGCTGATCGGTGCGCTGCTGGCGGGCACCGTTACGGACATCATAGGCCGCCGTAAGGCGCTCCTGATCTGCGTGACGTGGTTCTCGATCTTCACTGCGGCGTGCGGCATCGCGCCCTCCCCGGAGATGTTCGGGCTGTTCCGCTTCCTTGCCGGGATCGGGCTCGGCGGCCTGATACCAGTGGCGACAGCCCTCACGCTGGAGTACGCGCCCGGCCACCGGCGCAACATCACGTACACGGCCATGATGGCCTGCTACAACGTCGGAGGTCTTTTGGCTGCGGGACTCGCAATCCTTCTGCTACCAGTATTCGGGTGGCAGATAATGTTCTTGATCGCGCTGGTGCCGCTCTTTATCGTCGTGCCTCTGGGCTTGAAGTACCTGCCGGAATCCATAAGCTTCCTAGTGTCGCAAGGCCGCAGGGGAGAGGCGGAGGTGCTCTCCCGGCGTTTCGGGGTTCCCTTGCAAGAAGTCGCGAAGACCGTCGAAAAAGAAGAAGAGACCGCCGTCCACGGGGGCAAACTCCACGGCCTGAAGACGATCACCTCCAGACTCTACTTGTTCCGGAGCGTGGCTTTCTGGGCCGCCTCCTTCTGCGGACTCATGCTTATCTACGGCTTTAGCACCTGGCTGCCCGACACTATGACAAGGGCTGGATACTCGGTCGGCTCCGCGTTGTCGTTCCTGCTGCTCTTCCAGGGGGGCGCGGTGATCGGCAACCTGGTCGCGGGCGGCCTCGCGGACAGGTTCGGCACGAAGCTGATCTGCGGTGTGTTCTTCGCAATCGCCGCGATAGGCATATCGATGTTGAGCGTCAAGATGCCGCTCGTCCTGACCTACCTGTTCGCCGGTGTGGCCGGCGCCGGTGTCTTCGCCGCCATGGTGCTCGTGTACTCGTATATCGGGCAGTACTATCCCGCGAGCAGCCGCGCCACGGCGCTCGGCTGGGCGGCGGGGATCGGGAGGACGGGAGCGATCGTCGGTCCCATCCTGGGAGGAGTCCTGGCGGGGGCTGGTCTGGCGGTGCCGTGGGGCTTCTACAGCTTCGCGATCGCCGGGGTGGTCGCGGCCCTGATCATCTTCCTGTTGCCGAGGTCTCCCGCCCACGTGGACATGGCAAAGACCGAATGGATGTAAGGGACTAAGTGATGTCCGGCGAGCGTGCGCTCGCCGGACGCTCATATAACGAATTGGTATCAGGCAATGCACGAGTACGGTACCAGGGAGTTGGCCGAGGGTAAGAGTACGCACCACAGAGTATCGGGCGTACAGGAGGAGTATTTGCATGGCGAATCCATTTATCAACGGTAGTTACGCGGAGTTTTCCCAACTCGACAGCATGACTATCGTAGATCCATCGAACGGGGAAGAGGTAGACACCGTACCGGCCAGCGGCGCGGCCGAGGTGGATCAGGCGGTCAGGAGCGCCTACGATGCTTTCCCGGCCTGGCGTAACATCCCGGCGGCGAAGCGGGGGGAAATTTTGGGTAAAGCCGCCCACGCGGTTATGGCCGCCACCGAAGAGTTGGCGCCCATGCTGACCGCCGAGCAGGGCAAGCCGCTGCGCGAGGCGCGGCTGGAGATCCGGCGCTTCGTTCACACCCTGGAGCACTACGTGGGGCTCGCCAAGAGCATCCGGGGCGGTTACGTGCCGGACCTCGACGTGGATACCTACGGCTTGATAGTGAGGCGCCCTTTGGGGGTCATCGGCGCGATTGTGCCGTGGAACTTCCCGACGACGCTTCTCGGCAACAAGCTCGGTCCGGCGCTGATTACGGGCAACGTCGTGGTGGCGAAGCCGGCGGACACGACCCCGCTCACCACGCTCCGTATCGCGGAGATCATGCACGAGGCCGGCCTGCCGGCGGGCGTGTTCAACGTGGTTACCGGAACGGGCGAAGGGGCCGGGCAGGCGCTCGCCGAGCATCCCCTCGTCCGCAAGATAGCCTTTACGGGCTCCACGCCTACCGGTAAGAAGCTGATGGCGATCGCATCCAACGATCTCAAACGCACCACCCTGGAGCTCGGTGGCTCGGACCCTATGATCGTCTGCGACGACGCGAATCTGGACAAGGCGGCGAGCGCGGCGAGCGTTGGCCGGTTCTTCAACGCGGGCCAGGCCTGTCTGGCGATAAAACGCGTCTTCGTCTTCGAAAGCGTGGCGGATGAGTTTATCGAGAAGCTCGCGGTCAAGGTCAAGAAACTGAGGGTCGGACCGGGGACGGCCGAAGGTGTGATGCTCGGTCCGCTTCACTCGCCGCGGCAGCGGGATCTCCTCGAAGAGCAGGTCCAGAGCGCCGTGGACTCTGGCGCCGAGGTGCTGCACGGGGCAAAGCGGCCGGAAGGCAACGGAATCTCCAAGAGAGGGAACTTCTACGAGCCTACGTTGCTGGTTGAGCCTTCGCATGATTCCAGAGTCGCGACCGAGGAGGTCTTCGGGCCGGCGCTGCCCGTCTGGCGGGTGGGGAATATGGAGGAGGCGCTCCAGCTCGCCAACGGGACCGAGTTCGGGCTCGGTTCCTCTATATGGACGGCTGACCTCAACCGGGCTTCGGACGCGGCGGAGAAGATCGAGGCGGGGTACACCTGGATCAACTCCCCCCAGATCGTCTACGACGAGTTGCCCTTCGGAGGCTGGAAGCAGTCAGGCTACGGCAAGGAGCACGGGATCGAAGCCCTCGACTATTACACGGAGACGAAGTCGGTCGTAGTCAAACGCGCCGTCTGAGGAGAGGTGAGCGTCTAATGATCGAGATACCGGACTGGTACAACGCAAGCGTTCTCGTCGACCGGAACCTGGAGGCCGGACGTGCTGATAAGGTGGCGATCTACTTCGGTGACGAGCAGATAACCTACGGGGAACTAGCCCGCCGCATAAACAGGTTCGGGCACGCCCTGAGAGAACTGGGCGTGGACCGGGAGGACCGGGTACTCCTGATGCTGAACGACACGCCGGCCTTCCCGACGGCGTTCTTCGCCGCGGTGCGGATAGGGGCCGTACCGATCCCGGTCAACACCCTGCTGCAGCCGGCGGACTACCGTTTCTTCATCGAGAACAGCCGCGCCCGCGTCGTGATCTGCGACCAAATGCACCACGAGACGATCCGTAAAGCCCTCGAAGACTACGGCGAGGAGCGTGTGGAGGTCATTGTGACCGGCGGCCGGGCGGAAGGAGCGCACGTCCTGGAGGAACTGCTGGAGACCGGGGAAGACAAGCTTGACCCGGTTGCAACGCACAAGGACGACCCGGCCTTCTGGCTGTACAGCTCTGGCTCGACCGGCAAGCCAAAGGGAGCGGTGCACCTGCACCACGACATCATCTACACCTGTGAGACCTACGCTCGGCACGTGCTAGAGGTATCGGACGAAGACGTGTGCTACTCGGCCTCCAAACTATTCCACGCCTACGGTCTGGGCAACGGGATCTCTTTTCCGTACTGGGCCGGAGCCTCTTCGGTCCTCTTCCCCGGCCGACCGACGCCACAGGCGGTCCTGGAGACCATCGAGCGGTACAAGCCCACGCTGTTCTTCTCGGTGCCGACGCTCTACAACGCAATCCTCAACCACGCGGACGCGACAAACTACGATCTCTCCTCCATCCGCTTGTGTGCCTCGGCGGCCGAGGCGCTGCCGGCCGGTATGTGGAATCGTTGGAAGGACACCTTCGACTTGACCATCCTCGATGGTATCGGCAGCACAGAGATGCTACACATCTTCGTCTCCAACACCGTTGAAGCGATCAGACCCGGCTCGAGTGGAAAACCCGTCCCCGGCTACGAGGCGAAGATTCTGGATGAGGAAGGCTACCCAGTCGAGCCTGGCGAGGCAGGATATCTCTCGGTCAAGGGCGATAGCGCGGCGGCTTACTACTGGCGCAACCACGAGAAGACGAAGAGCACCATGAAGGGAGAGTGGCTCTTCGCCGGGGACTGGTACCGGGTGGACGAGGACGGCTTCTACTGGTACGAGGGACGCTCGGACGACATGATCAAGGTCAGCGGCCTCTGGGTCTCGCCGGTCGAGATCGAGAGTACCTTGATGGATCACTCCGCCGTGGTCGAAGCCGCGGCGGTGGGTATTCCTGTAGACGACCTCACTCGCGTGAAGGCCTACATCATCCTGCGGGAAGGCTACGAGAGGTCAGAAGATCTGACGGTGGAGCTTCAGGACTGGTGCAAGGAACGGTTGAAGCGCTACCAGTACCCCCATTTGGTGGAGTTCGTGGATGACTTGCCAAAGACGGTCACCGGCAAGATCCAACGCTTCAAACTGCGCGATCCGGAACCCGCGGTACAGATGCCCCAGCAAGAGGACGAGTTGGTCTAGAGGAAGATTTCTCGGAGGACCGACCGAAGCGACGAGAGACCAGGAGGGCTTAGATGAGCGAGTACGACTACATCGTGGTGGGCGCAGGATCGGCAGGTTGCGTCCTTGCCGTGAGGTTGAGCGAGAGCGGCGCGAGGGTTCTGCTGCTGGAGGCGGGCGGCGAAGACACGAAGGAGGAACTTCACGTCCCGCCCGCGTGGCCGGCGCTGTGGGGTACGGAGGTTGACTGGGCTTACGAGACGACGCCGCAGCCCGGCACGGGGAACCTTCCGCACAACTGGCCGCGGGGCAAGGTGCTCGGCGGTTCGAGCAGCATAAACGCGATGGTCTACCTGCGCGGCCACCGCAACGACTTCGACAACTGGGCCGCCGAAGGCGCAGCGGGCTGGGACTACGAAGATGTCCTGCCGTACTTCAAGAAGATGGAGACCGCCGAGGGCAGAGACCCCGAATACCGGGGTACGAGCGGCCCCATGCGCCCCAAAAACTCCGCCGACCCGAACCCACTCTCCGAGGTATTCCTGAACGCGGCAAAGGAGCTCGGCTACCCGATCACCGAGGACTTCAACGGCGCGGAACAGGAAGGCGCAGGCTGGCACGAGCTCTCCATCGCGGACGGCAAGCGCCAGAGCACGGCGCTGGCGTACTTGCACCCTGCCATGGACCGACCGAACCTGACTGTCCACACGGGCGCGCACGCCCGGCGCCTGCTCTTCGACGGAAAGCACTGCACGGGGGTCGAGTACGAGCGTAGCGGGAACATCGAAGCGGCGACGGCCAACGCTGAGGTCATCGTCTCGGCTGGGGCGGTCGCCTCGCCGCAACTGTTGCTTCTCTCCGGCGTAGGTTCCGCCGGACACCTCCGGGAGGTCGGGGTGGACTTGGTACACGAGTTGCCGGGCGTGGGAGAGAACTTGCACGACCACCCTCTGCTCGGCCTGGTCTTCCAGGCCGACGGGGAGATAGCGCCCGGCACGGCCAACCACGCCGAGACCTCGATGCTGTGGCGCAGCGATCCGTCGCTGCCCGGTCCCGACATGCAGTTCATGTTCATCCACGTCCCGTTCCACCCGCCCCACCTCCAGGCGCCACCCAACAGCTACACCTTCGGGATCGCCACGGTTCCCGAAAGCCGCGGCTGGGTGAGGCTCGCCAGTGCCGACCCGAAAGCCGCCCCGCTAATCAACCCGAACTACCTCGGCGAGGATTCCGACATCCAGCGGCTCCTGCTCGGTATCGAGAAGGCCCGCGAGATCAACGCCACGAGTTCCTTCTCAGAGTGGGGCACCACCGAGGTGCTCGCGGGCGAACACGTACAAGACGAGGCGGGCTTGCGCGACTTCGTATCTCGCGGTACCGGTACCTACTACCATCCCGTAGGGACGTGCAAGATAGGCACCGACGATGGAGCGGTGGTGGACCCCGAGCTCCGGGTGCACGGCATCGAGGGCCTGAGGGTCGCCGACGCCTCCGTCATGCCGACAGTTGTCTGCGTCAACACGAACGCCGCCTCCATCATGATCGGCGAGAAGGCCGCGGACCTGGTCCTTGGGACTGGCACCGGGCGCAAGCTGGGCGAGGCGCAGACGGCGTGATCCCGATTCTCTCGATCCATACGAGGGAGTTGCTGTGCTAGATGGCACCCCCCTTATAGACGCCCACGTCCACGCCGCGCGGATGCCCACGCTCAAGCTCGAGTGGCGGGAGTGGGCTCAGAACTTCGGCAGGAATGTGCCTCTCGATACGCTCTATGACGAAGAGGGGACCATGATCCCGGCCCGCTTCGACGAGTACATGGCCGGCGAGGGCGTGGACGTGGCGATACTGTTCTGTGAGTACAGTCCGAAGTCAACCGGCATCCAGCCGGTCGAGGACCTACTCCCGATCCTCGAACATAACCCCGATCGCTTCCGCCTGATGGCGAATCTCAACCCGCACCTGCACTACCCGCTCGTCGAGGAGTTGAAGCGCCAGATCGGGTTGGGCGCCGTCGGACTGAAGCTTCACCCCGTCCACGGCAGCTTCGCGCCCAACGACCGGATGCTCTACCCCGCATACGCCTTTTGCGAGGCCAACGATTTCCCCGTAGTCTTCCACTGCGGCACGAGCGTCTTCCCCGGCGCCACCAACCGATACGCCGATCCCGCCCTAATAGAGGACGTGGCTCGCGACTTCCCGGATCTCTCCGTCGTCCTCGCCCACGGTGGACGCGGATGGTGGTATGACGCGGCGGCCTTTATCACGCTCATGCGTCCGAACGTCTTTATCGAGGTTTCAGGACTCCCCCCGAAGAAGCTCCCCGACTACTACAAGAACTACAACTTCGAGCGGTTGGCCCGGAAGATGATCTTCGGTACCGACTGGCCCGGCGTCCCCGGCCCGAAACTCAACGCTCAGGCCATCGCCGACCTCGACATCGAACACGAAACCCTGGAGAAAATCCTGTACAAAAACGCCCGACAAATCTACAAGCTGGAGAACGTAAGATTCGAGACCCCCGCAACGGGAAAGGATGTGCAAACAAAAGCAACTTGATTTTGACTGTCCGGTCAGTTATGCTATGGCAATGGAAAGAAAGCCAGGAAGGAGCGTAAGTATGAGCACGACGGCTGTAACCGAGGAGATACTTCTCGACAGGATCAAGAGTGGGAAGTTGATCGAGGACTCCTCTCAGGCGACGGAGAGGTACATCGAGGGGCTCAAACGCACCCTGATCGTCTCCGCCGACACCGAGCTCATCAGTGCTCCGGCCTACATGAACGCGACGAAGGACTTCTCGACGCTACCGAGCGTCAACAACTACATCACCGTAATGGGCATCGTGCAGGACGAGTTGGGGCACGCGCACATCGCCTACCGGATGCTCCGGGACCTCGGGGTCGACACGGAGGAGCTCGTCTACGAGCGGTCACCGAAGCAGTTCAAGTACCCGTATGCTTTCGACGTGCCGCTGGAGAGCTTCACGGAGCTGGTAGTCGGCAACGGATTCTATGACCGGGCCGGGTTCGTGCTGCTCTCGGACATCCACCAGAACTGCTCCTACGGTCCGTGGAAGCGGGCGCTCGTGAAGGTGGACCGGGAGGAGAACTTCCACCTGCGGCACGGGGAGAAGTGGATGAAGGTGTTCTCCAAAGACCCGGAGAAGAAAGAAGAGCTTCAGCGGGCGGTCGACTGGATGTTCCCACTGACGCTCGAGTGGTTCGGGTTGCCCGATGGCAGGAAGCGCCACAACGAGCAGATCGAGTACGGCTACAAGGGCTCGACCAACGACAAGCTCCGGCAGACCTGGATGTCCCACACCGTGCCGCTGTGCGAGAGCCTGGGCCTCGACGTGCCGGCCCACTACGACGCGGAGCAGGACCAGTACATCATAGACTTCCCGTTCCCGGCCCAGTTCGATGCCGAGGAGAAGCGGTGGATGTTTGAGGATGGCGAGATCTCCTGGGACGACGTGCTCAAGCGCTGGAAGGGGCGTGGCCCGAAGAACGAGGAGTACGTCGAGCACCTGCAACGCGGCTACAAGGAACTGTACGGCAACGGAAACGGGGCGGTGTAGCCATGCGGGAGGTGATGCGAACGGTAACGACGGAGGAAGTACGCGACGCTTTACGGGAGGTGCTGGACCCGGAGTACCCGATCAGCCTCGTGGATCTCGGCCTTATCCGGGGCATCGAGGTCGTCGGAAACAGGGCCGACATAAAGCTGACGTATACCTGCATGGGGTGTCCTGCGATGGACATGATTCAGGAGGACGTCGAGGAGCGGCTCCTCCAGATGGACGGCATCGACAAGGTGGAGATCGAGGTCGTCTGGCCCACGTGGTCGAAGAACGACATCACACCACTGGGCAAGAAGCAGCTCAAGCAGGTCGGGGTCGTCTGATGCGCCCGGTGGACAACTACGAGGTCTTCACGGCGCGAGTCGGCGAGGAGCATCCTCTGCGGCACAACGGAAACGTCCGGGGTGCGGAGCCGGTCGACGCAGCAGTCTACGCGCACCTCATGTACGACGAGTGGCGCTGGCGCGAGATGTTCGTCGTGCCGAGCAAGTCCATCGTCCGGGTCATCCGGCCGGAATAAGGAGGAGCGATGGAGAAATTTATGGTCTTCGCGCGCACCGAGTACGACGAGCCTCTGGAGCATCGGGGCGAGGTCGAGGCTTCGGGCGCCGAAGAGGCGAGCAAGCTCGCCCTGGAGCATTACGGAAAAGACTGGCTGGAGATGTCGCTCGTGCCGGTAGGCGAAGTCTACTGGGCCGAGCGCGAGGAAGAGATCGAAGTGGGGGTGGAGTCGTGAGCGAGCGTCCCGAAGGCACCGAGGCGGTAGCACCGGGACGCGGCGCGCAGAGCGAGTTCCTGGTGGACAACGATGACGCGCTCGCCGCGCTGGTCAACCTGATCGCAGTCATAGGAGACAACGAGTACTTCCTGGGCCGCCGCGTCTCCGAGTGGGCCGACGCCGGACCCCTGCTCGAATCAACGGCCGCCTGCGCCGCGATAACGCAGGACAAGCTCGGACACTCGCGGGCGATCTACCCACTTTTAGAGGAGCTTCCGTGGCCGAAAGCTCCCACGGGGCTTCAGGGCGAGATCGACCGGGCGCGGCGGTACTCGGTTAGCTTCCTGGACGATCCCCTGCCGAGCTGGTCGAACGTGGTCGCCGCGCTCGCGCTCGTGGGACCGGCGGTAAACGTCGTGCTGGAAGCCGTGGAAAACTCCCGGTACGAGGCGCTCGCCAGGCGGGCGCACCGCATCCTGGACGAGGAGAGACTTACCTCGGCCTACGCCGAGGGGCTCGTGAGGCAAATCGCCTACGAGGAGCGGGGTCGCAAGCTCCTCCAGGAGCGCGTCAACGAACTGTTGCCCGAGATGCTCTGCTGGTTTGGTCCCGAGGGAGAATTCGGCATAGAGGCCCTCAAAGCCGAGGGACTGACGAGCATGGGCAACGAGGAGATGCGCCAGAGGTATCTGGACCGCATCGCTCCGCTGCTTCAGGGCTGCGGCATAGAAGTTCCGGTCGAACGCAACGAGAGCGAGGGTAGATGGGAGTACGGAGAGCTGCCGTGGAAAGAATGGAACCAACTCCAGAGACGCTTAGAAAGATCGTAGCGGGAGAACCTGTCGGCGAGGGCGAGGATCAACGCCGGTTGGCCTGCCCCTGGTGCGACGCCGGTGACGTCGAGAAGGTCTCCGAGTACGGGCCGCACCTGATGGTCTACTCGTATATCTGCCGGGATTGCCACAGCCCGTTCGAAGTCATCAAGCGATGACCGAGCAGCCGGGCCTGCGAACGACCCTCGAAGCCGGTATGCTCCTCGTCGAGCTCAACCGTCCCGAGAAGCGTAACGCCCTGGACGAGACGGTGCAGGGCGAACTTCTGCGGCTCTTCGAGGGCGCCGCCGGGGACGCGGAAGTGCGCGGCGTTATCCTGACCGGCAGCGGCGAGGCTTTCTCCGCCGGGGGAGACCTCTCCAGGTTCGAGCGTGATTGGAACCCCGCCGAGTTCCGGGCGCAGAGCCACGAGCTATCCCGGCTCATCTCCTCCATCGAGCGGCTGGAGAAACCGGTCATCGCGGCCATCAACGGGCTTGCGACCGGCGCGGGGACCCAGCTCGCCCTTTCATGCGATCTGCGTATAGCGTCGGAGAGCGCGCGGTTTTTGTTCCGGGAGGGCATGATCGGCTTTATCCCGAGCCACGGTGGTTGCGTTCGTCTGGTCAAGCTCGTCGGACTGGCGCGGGCGCGGGACATCCTGCTCGGCGGCGAGGATTTGAGCGCCGAAGAAGCCTTCCGGCACGGGCTCGTCACCCGCGTGGTACCGCATGAGAGGCTACTGGATGAGGCCAGGGAACGGCTCCGGCACATCTTCAAGCGGGCGCCGCAGGCCTACGGGCTCAGTAAGCGGCTGCTGCATCTCTCGGCCAGCGTGGACCTTGAGAGCGGCCTCTTTGCGGAGAGTCTGGCCCAGAGCCAGTTGATCGGAACCGAAGACCACAAGGAAGGCGTGCGGGCCGCCCGAGAGCGGCGCCGTCCGTCGTTTACGGGGAGGTAAGAGTGGCCTACATCATTCCGTTCGAAGACAAAGAACCGCAAGTGGCGCCCGACGCCTTCATCGCGCCGACGGCGGTACTTATCGGGGACGTGATCGTCGAAGAAGGGGCGAGCGTCTGGTTCGGGGCGGTGTTGCGGGGCGATTTCAACAGGATTGTCGTGGGCGCCGGGACGAGTGTTCAGGACAACTGCGTGATCCACACCAACGAGGAATTGCCAACCACCATCGGGTCGAACGTTACCGTCGGGCACCTCTCGTTGCTGGAGGGGTGCGAGATCGAGGACGGCGCCCTGATCGGGATGGGCAGCATCGTGTTGAACCGGGCGCGTGTTGGCCGGCGGGCGATGCTGGCGGCGGGGAGTGTCGTGAGGGAAGATCAGGAGGTTCCGCCGGAGGTCCTGGCGGCGGGCGTTCCCGCGAAGGTAAAGAAGGATCTCGAAGGCAGCTCCTCGGAGTGGGTGGAGATGGCTGCCCGTGAGTATCAGTCACTCAGGCTGAAGTACATGGGTAAAGTAGGACAGTTGGCGAACGATGGAAAGGGAGGCGCGTAAGAATGGCGCAATTACTGATCAATGGAGAGCAGACTTCCGCTAAATCCGGTGAGGAGATGCCGATCGTAAACCCGGCGACGGAGGAAGAGTTCGAGACGGTGCCGAAGGGCGGTCCCGAGGACGTTGACGCTGCGGTTGCCGCTGCGAAAGAGGCGTTCAAGGAGTGGTCCGTCAAGGACCCGGACGACCGGGCCGCGTTGATGCGGGCCGCGATCGCGAAGATCCAGGAGAGCGGCAAGGAGATAGCGCAGCTCCTCACCCGTGAGCAGGGCAAACCGTTCTCCGAGTCGATGGGCGAGCTTCATCACTTCCTGCACGGGATGAACTACTATGCGGACCTTGCCAGCAAGATAGAAGGGGTCTACGCGAACCTGCCCTCGACGCTCGGCCGAGCCTACGGCATGGTCATCAAGAAGCCGATTGGCGTGTGCGCCGCCATCGTACCTTACAACTTCCCTCTCACGCTGATGGGGACGAAGCTCGCCCCGGCCCTCGCGGCGGGCAACACCATCGTGATCAAACCCGCCGGCACCACACCGCTCGCCACGCTGCGCGTAGTCGAGCTGATGCAGGAGGCGGGGCTTCCGCCTGGCGTGGTAAACGTCGTAACAGGACCGGGCAAGGAGGTCGGTGAGGCACTCGCCACCCACCCCGACGTGCGTCGGGTCGCGTTTACGGGCAGCACGCAGGTGGGCCGCAGGCTGATGGAGGTCGCGGCGCCACAGTTCAAGCGCATAAGTGCAGAGTTGGGCGGCTCGGACCCGGTGATCGTCTTCCCCGACGCGGACGTGGACGCCGCTGTGCGCGGCATAAACATCGGCCGCTTCTTCAACGCGGGGCAGGCGTGCCTGGCGGCCAAGCGAGTCTACGTCTTCGATGAGGTCTACGATGAGTTCATGGAGAGCATCACCAAGAGGGTCGCCCGCTACGAGCTCGGTGACGGCATGGAGAAGGCGGAGAAGCCCAAGATCCGGATGGGACCCCTCAACGCCGCCCGCCACCGCGACGATCTCGTGCAGCAGCTAGAGGACGCGGTAGACAAGGGCGCGAAGGTCGCCGTCGGTGGGGGCACCGGCAACGGCAAGGGCTACTTCTTCGAGCCGACCGTTCTCGAGAACGCTCCGCACGACAGCCGCGTAGGGCGCGAGGAGACCTTCGGGCCGCTCTTGCCGGTGTGGAAGGTCAACGACGTGGACGAGGCGATAAGGCTCGCCAACGACTCGCCTTACGGGCTCGGCTCTTCGGTGTATACGCACAACGTCAAGTGGATCCACCGCGCCTCCCAGGAGATAGAGGCCGGCATGACGTGGGTGAACCAGCTCCACTTCGGCTACGATGAACTCCCGTTCGGCGGCGTGAAAGAGTCCGGCATAGGCCGCGAGCACGGACAGGCGGCGATGGAGTATTACCTGGAGTCCAAATCCGTCGTCGTCGGCGGGTTGGACTGAGAGGAAGGGTAGGATACATGGCAGTCGAGTATTCGAGAGAGGGCAACGTAGGGTACATCACCCTGGACAATCCCCCGGCCAACAGCTACGACCTCGCGTTTATGGAGGAGTTGGGGGCGTGCATACAGGCGGCGGCCGGCGATGACGGGGCGCGGGCGATCATCTTTCGCAGTTCCAGCGAACGCTTCTTCTCTGCCGGGGCGGACATCAAGGCGTTCAACCAGAACCCGCCCGAGAAGAACATGGATATGATCCGTACCGCCCACGAGAATCTCGCGAGCATCGCCGAGGTTCCCAAAATATTCATAGCCCAGATAGGAGCGACCGCCCTGGGCGGCGGTCTGGAGATGGCCCTGGCGTGCGACCTGCGATTCGGGGCGGAGGGCGAATACAAGCTGGGCCTTCCGGAGGCGACGCTGGGGCTTCTCCCCGGCAACGGCGGTACGCAGCGCCTACCCCGGCTCATAGGCGCGAGCAAGGCCCTGGAACTCATGATAACCGGGCGTATGATCTCGCCCGCCGAGGCCCATGAGTTAGGCATCCTCGACCGGATGTTCCCGGCGGAGCAACTAGAGGACGAGACACTGAAGTACGCCGAAAAGCTGGCCTCTGGCGCCGCCGGGGCGATCGGGGCTATCAAGCTCGCCGTTCACCGGGGCATCGACAAGCCGTTGAGAGAGGGCCTAGAGATCGAACGGGATCTCGTAGAGCCCCTGTTCAGCAGCGAGGAGTCGAAAGAAGGCATCGGGGCATTCATGGAGAAGCGCAAACCGGAGTTTAGTAAGTCGTAGTAACAACTTGCTCCTTTTGTGTACAATATAAACAACAGTTTATAGGAGGTGATGAGAGAGTGGCTCAATCCGATACCCTGATCCAGGCTTCCGACCGCGACGGCGAGGAGCTGGCGCCGAAACAGGCGCACCTGATACGCAGCGCCTACAAGGTGATGGGGGAGAAGGGGTTGAGCCACCTCTCTCTGCAGGACGTGGCCGACGAAGCCGGGGTCAGTAAGGCCATACTCCCTTACTATTTCGACTCGAAGGAGAACCTGACCCTTCTTGCGATGCGGTGGGTTCTCGCCCGCGTCGCCCAGCGTATTAACGAGGCCATCAACGAGGTCGAGGGCGCGGAGGAGAAGGTCTCGGCGATGGTAGATGCTATCTTCGTGAGCCCGGAATCCAACCGCCGGTTCTACCTGGTCTTCTTCGACTTCCTGGGCTACGCCGCCCGCAACGACAAGTTCGCCGACGTGGGCGCTACCTTTCACGAGATCTGCAACGGCCTCTACGCTGAGGTCATCCGGCTCGGGCAGCAGGAGGGAGTCTTCCGCAAGGGGGACGCGAGCGAGGCCGCGACCGTCGTACGTGCCCTGGTGGACGGGCTGTTCACCCAGTGGATACAGGACAAGAGCTGGAAGAAGAGCCACGCGGAGTGCCGCGAGGTGTGCAAGCGCTCCGTATTGACGTATCTCAAGGCCGGCGTTTGAAGTCGCACCCCCGAGCACGCTTTCCTTAGTCTCCGAGTGGCACGTCTTGCCTCAAGCCCCCGGATTCCGTAGAACGCAACGAACCTGTCCAGGGTTCGCTCGTGTTCACCATTGCTCGCAGCTTTGTGTCAACGCTCGGTTTAGAAAGGCTCCTTGTTCGTGCGGCTAACGGGTCCTGAGCCGCCCGGAGAGGTAGGACGCAACCTGCGGGACTCCGTTCGGAACACGAACTCCTCCACCTTGGGCGCGGGTTTTGTGGCTTTCCTGCTCGGTGCTACGGGTCCCGCGCTCTTGGTCTATCAGGCCGCCACGAACGCCGGGTATGCGGCTGAGGTGATCAACTCCTGGTTCTTCGCCATCTACGTTGGAGGCGGGCTGCTCAGCCTGCTCCTGGCCTTTCTGTACCGCGAGCCGATCTGCGGCGCGTTCCCGATCGCCGGCAGCGCCCTTTTGGTCACGGCGCTCGCCGGATACAGCCTCGCCGAAGCGGTAGGGGCGTTTCTCGTCTCCGGGATACTCATCGCCCTGATCGGTGTCTCGGGACTCTTCGATGCGATCATGTCGCGGGTGCCGAACGAGGTCATCATGGGGGCGCTGGCGGGCATCCTTTTCAAGTTCGGGACCGAGGTCTTCGCGTTTCTGCCGAAGCAGCCGCTGCTGGTCGGTACTATGGTGGGGACGTACCTCGTCAGCTTCCGCCTGATCCGCAGGCTGCCGCCGGTCCTTCCGGCCCTCGCGGCTGGTCTGATCGTCGCTGGCTTCAGTGGCCGGTTCGACGTCGGCAATGTCCGCTTCTCCCTCTCGCATCCGGTATTGGTCGCGCCCTCCTTCGATCCTGGTGCGATCTTCTCCATCGCCGTGCCACTGACCCTGCTCGCGGTCGCGACCCAGAACGCGCCGGGCGTCGGCATCCTCTGGGCCAACCGGTACGAACCTCCAGTCAATGCCATAACGATCTTCAGCGGGGTCGGCTCGATACTGACGGCGCCCATGGTGGGCAACGGCTTGAACATAGCCGCGCCCATGACGGCGGTCTGCGCGGGAGCCGAGTCGCACCCGGACCGCGAAAACCGCTACGTCGCCACGGTAGTACAGGGACTTCTCTTCGTGGCCTTTGGGCTGGTGAGCGCTACGGCCATCTCCCTGATTCAAGCTCTCCCGGTCGCGCTGATCGTGAGCCTGGCCGGTCTGGCGCTCCTGCCCGTGATATTCCAGGCGCTTCGGCTCTCTGTTGGACAGAAGGACCACACCCTCGCGGCCGGTATTACCCTGCTTATAGCGGCCTCGGATCTGAGCATACTGGGCATCAGCTCGGCATTCTGGTCTATAGTGGCGGGCATCATTCTGGCTCCTATTCTGAAACAAGTTGCGAAAGAAAAGTAAATTGCCGATACAGAGGAGGCCCTGTACCATTGTTTCGTGAAAGTGTTCGGACGTTGTGGCTGATTCCGTGAGTAGTGGTGTTCCTCCGGCGCAGCTCGGCATGCAGCCTATCGGCGAAGTAGAGCGCGTAGTCGAGGGGGTATACCAGCTCAAGCTTCCGGTGCCGTTCCCCTTGAAGTTCATCGCCTCGTATCTTGTCGAGGGACGCGACGGCTGGACGGTCATAGACCCCGGCTTCGATTATCCGCCGGCTCGTGAGGCCTGGGAGTCGGGGGCGGCAAAGGTGGGTCTTGACCTGGACTGTGGCGTGGAGCGCATAGTCGTGACCCATCTTCACCCGGACCACATCGGGCTCGCCCGCTGGTTGGAGGAGAGGAGCGGGGCGCCGGTCTGGATGCTAGAGGGAGAGATCGAGAACGCTCGCCACGTCTGGGACCCGGCGAGAGGCACCGAGGGCTTCGTGAGGTTCCTCATCCGCAACGGCATGAATGCGGAGACCGCGAAGTCGACGGCCGGTACCACGAGACTCGGCATCCGATTGCCGGAGCGCCTCATACCGCTCCGGCCGGGAGACACGTTCGAGCTCGGAGATGGCGAGGTGCGGGTCGTACACACGCCGGGACACTCGGACTTCCACTTCGTCTTGCACGACGAGCGCCGGAGGTTCCTGTTCGCCGGTGACCATCTGTTGCTCAAGATCACGCCGAACATCGGACGCTGGACCTACACGGCTCCGCGTCCCTTGGAACGTTATCTCGCCTCCCTTAGAGAGTTGCAGGGTCTGGGCGTGGATCTCGTTTTCCCCGGACACGGCCCGCTCTTTCACGACCTCGACGGGCGGATAGACGAGCTTGTTCTGCACCACGAGGAGCGGCTCTCGGTGATGCATTCCGCCTTCGACGGAAAACCAGCGACTCCCTTCGAGATAGCGCGCCGCGTCTTCGCCGACGACCTCACCGACCACCAACTCCGTTTCGCGCTCGCCGAGACGCTCGCCCACCTGGAGTATCTGGTGGGCGAAGACCGTGCCGAGCGATTGGAGGGCGACGTGGTGGGCTACCGGGCCGTATAGAGGTGCTGGCGGACTACGAAGAACACCTGAAGCTCATCGAGACTTCTCGTGGTGAGCGTCCCGCGGAACTCTTCGTGCGAGGCGGCACCGTAGCGAACGTCTACTCCGGCGAGTGGCACGCGGGCAACGTTGCCGTCACCGGAGGCCGCATAGCCTACGTCGGGGGAGGAGAGCGGGCCGTCGGTCCTGATACCCGGATCGTCGACGCGAGCGGGATGATCGTCGCTCCAGGATACATAGAGGCCCACTTCCATCCCTGGGTTCTCTACAACCCCGTGAGCCTCGTGGAGGGAGTCCTGCCCCTCGGAACTACCACCATCGTCGCCGACAATCTCTTCTTCTTCATGCAGATGGGCCTGGATGGATTCCGGGCGATGGCCGACGACCTGAGAGAGTTGCCGCTCCTGTACCTGTGGATGGCGCGTCTTACCTCCCAGTCGAAGTTCCCCGGCGAGGAAGATATGTTTGCGCTGGACAAGGTCGAGCCACTCCTCCGGCGCGACGACGTGGTTGGGACGGCTGAGGTCACGCGCTGGCCCGCGCTGGCCGCCGGAGACCCGGCCTTGATCTCCGGCATCCGCGCGGCGAAGGCTCTCGGCAAGATCGTGGACGGCCACACCGGCGGCGCCTCGGAGGCGCGACTGCAACCCGTGGCGGCGGCCGGTATAGACGCCGACCATGAGGCCATAACGAGAGAAGAAGTTCTGAACCGGCTGCGGCTCGGGATCTGGACGATGCTTCGCAACAGTTCTCTGCGCCCCGACCTGCCGGAACTTTTGCGAGTGGTAACCGAGGACGGGGTGAGCACGCAGCGCCTCATCATGACCACCGACGGTCCCGCGCCCGAGTTCATCGCCGAGAACGGGCTCGTGGACGGGATGCTCCGCGTCGCGGTCGAGAATGGCGTGCCGCCGATGCAGGCGCTGCAAATGGTGACCATCAACCCGGCCACGCTGTTCCGCATCGACAGTGAGGTAGGCGGCATAGGGATAGGCCGCCGGGCGGACCTTCTGCTCCTGCCCGACCTCACGTCGTTCCGTCCCGAGATCGTTATCACCCGGGGGCGCGTCGTGGTCGAGAACGGTGAGCTTAGTGTTCCACTGCCGCGTCTCGACTGGGAGAAATACGGGAGCCGTCCACGGTTCGACGGCAGCCTAAACCTCGCGGACCCCGCGCTCTACCCGATCCGGGCGTCCGGGACGGAGGCTGAGATACCGGTAATGCATTTGAGATCCGCCGTGATCTCCGAGCGCAGAGATACGCGAGTCGCCACCGAGGATGGACTCATTGTCTTGGACGGACAGAAGGGGCTGCTTCATGCGGCGCTCGTGGAGCGGGAGGGAGGCTGGATCTCCCGCGCCCTCGTCTCCGGGTTCGCGGCGGACCTCGAAGGTCTCGCCAGCACCTATAACACCACCACACAACTGCTCGTTCTGGGGCGCCGCCCGGAGGCCATGGCCCAGGCCGCCAAGCGGGTCGGGGAACTCGACGGCGGCATCGTCGTCGTCGAGAATGGAGATGTTGTCTACGAGCTTGCATTACCCATCACCGGCATGATGTCCTGCCTCCAGTTCGCGGAGGTCGTGGAGTCGAACCGGCGACTCTCCCGCATAGTGGCCGGAGCAGGATACGAGCACCACGACATTCTCTACACTTTGCTGTTCCTTACGTGCGACTTCCTACCAGCCTTGCGCCTCACGCCGCTCGGTTTGCTCGACGTAAAGGCGTCCAAAATACTCTCGCCGTCAAGCGTGAGGACTCCGCGAGCCGCTTTATGAAAGATGGTTTCTCGGTTGGCTGCTGGTTCACCGCCTGCTCCAGAAAAGCCTTGAAAACGTGTCCGAATGAAGCAGCGGATGTCCTGGAGTCGTCGCTCACCATGCTACCCCCCTTCGCTCCCTAACGCCCACCTTATACAGGTGGGGATGTACCGGGGTTTCAGATCGTGATGACCGGCCGGATCTCCGCCTTGCGATGCTCTCTGAGGTGTGCCCAGATATCTATGGCGGTCTTTAGCACGACCAGCAAGACGAGGGAGGCCAGCGGCGTGCCGAGGTAGCCGACGAGGAACCCGCCGCCGAGGATGGTTATGTGCAGGGCGATCACTCGGCCGTAGGGTCGGAACATCTGCTCGTCCGGCGATACGTTCCGGTACTCCTCGCCCTTCAGGAAGTTCACGTAGAACGAGACGCCGTGGCTCAGGAAGAGCGAGAGGGCGGCGATGGCGACCCCGCCGGGCTCAAAGCCCCGGAAGCCGCCCGCTATCTCCGGCGGCCCCACGCCTCCGAACGGCTGGCCGCCAAAGAGACCGAAGAGCACGATCACGAACACGCCGTGAACCACCCAGAAGATACCGTAGTGCATGGCAAAGAACGGCACGTAGAAGGCAGCTCCCGAGAGATTCGAGGGCCGGCCGTTGATGGTGATGTTCGAGGTGCTCGAAGAGAGCTTACTAGCGCGCGAGATCTTCAGCACGTTGAAAAACCCGATGATTCCATTCTCGAACCAGTACAGAAACATGATCGAGAACAGATTCCAGCCGTAGAAGATCACCCCGAGAAGGGGGACCATATTCACCCCGATGAGGAACAGGACCGAGAGAGTTTTCCTAGTCATGCTTCGTACCAGACCCTAGAGCGAGTAGTCTCCGGTGTGCGCCTCTTCCAAATACCGGGCCAGAAGCGTTATGCAAGCCTGCACGTCATCGGCGTTCACCATCTCGTTTACAGTGTGGACGTAGCGGCACGGCACGGAGAGCGTGATGGCCGGAATGCCGCCGTGCAGCCGCTGCACACCGCCCGCGTCCGTGCCGCCGAAGGGTAGTATCTCCATCTGATGCGCGATGCCCTCGCGCTCCGCTATCTCACGGAAGTGCTCGACGAGCTTCGGGTGTGAGATGAGCGAGGCGTCCATTATCTTGATCGCCGCGCCCTTGCCCAGAGCGGAGATCTCACTCTCGTTCCCTCCGCCCGGTACGTCCATCGCCAGCGTAACGTCCAGAGCGATTACGACCGTCGGCTCCAGCGCCGACCCGCTCGCCGCCGCGCCGCGCAATCCCACCTCCTCTTGCGAGGTCGCCACCGCGTAGACCGTCGCCTCGTGCTCGCCCATCGCCCGCAGCGCCTCAAGCATCACGAACACCCCGATGCGGTCGTCCATCGCCTTGCCGATGTAGTTGCCGCCGACCTTCTCCAGCGTCCGGTCCATCACCGCGTAGTCCCCGATGCGGACCTGTTCCTTCACCTCATCCGCGCTCATGCCGAGGTCCACGTAGAACTCTTCGGCCTTCGGGAGCTTCTGCTCCTCGCCGCGCGACAGATGTGGCGGTTTGCGCGCCGGCTGTAGTGCGCCGCGCAGCGTCGTGCCGTCCGCTGCTACGACGAGTACGCGCTGGGAGACCATGTTCGCCGGGTCGTGCCCGCCGAGGGTCTGAAGCCGCAGAAAGCCCTTCTCGTCGATGTGTTTGACGAGGAACCCGATCTCATCGGTGTGCGCCGCGACCATGATCCGCGCGTCATCCCGGCCCTTCTTCGTCCCGATGACGCTCCCCATCGAGTCCGTGCGGACCTCGTCGGTCAGGGAAGCCAGTTCATCGCGCGAGATCTCGCGCTGCTTCTCCTCCCGTCCCGATACTCCCGGAGTCTCGATCAACCGCTTGAGCAACGCCTCATTGAACGCCACACCAGCCTCCTCCTCGACGATTCAAGAACCGGGATGAGACTAACAACGGCGCGATGCCGCGTCAAAGTGTCTTGCGAACATCCGACCTTAATCTTAAATCCTCGTAGGTAGGCTGCGAACTCGTCGCGGACGGACGGGCTTCGGAGCCCCTATCCGGTTTCAAATCCTCGTAGGTAGGCTGCGAACTCGTGGCCGAGGGCCTCTTGTACGATCTCCGGCGGGTTTCAAATCCTCGTAGGTAGGCTGCGAACTGGGCGGCCCTGATCCGCTTCCTCTGGCTCGCTAAACAGGTTTCAAATCCTCGTAGGTAGGCTGCGAACGCGCGGGCTCGCGCCGAGGAGCGGGCTACCGAGCGGGCGACGACCGGCGGCGCGAGGATCACGGTCCGCGGCGGTATCCGGGAGTTTCAAATCCTCGTAGGTAGGCTGCGAACGCCGGGCCAGCCCATCTCTCTGAGAAACCCTGCGAGGTGTTTCAAATCCTCGTAGGTAGGCTGCGAACCGCCCACGGCTGCTTCGAGTGCCGCCTGGATATGTTGTTTCAAATCCTCGTAGGTAGGCTGCGAACCAGACAGAGAGGAGAAACATGCCTGCTGACCCCGTGCGTTTCAAATCCTCGTAGGTAGGCTGCGAACGGCGTACCACCGAGCCCCTACGCGATCCACCTGATCGTTTCAAATCCTCGTAGGTAGGCTGCGAACCGTTGTAGCCGTCGTAAGGGGCCGCCCCGACGATCCGCAAAGTTTCAAATCCTCGTAGGTAGGCTGCGAACCAACGTCGAATATACGAGTTTGCAGGGGTTTGTGCAACTGTACTGTGAGCGCTGGTGAACTGCGGGTGAGCGTTGTCATGTGAAGTTTTTATGGGTTTTGCAGGTAAAATACGTTGCGTCGAACCCTGGGGGTTTTTACGCTACCGGAGGTTGACTACAGGAAGGCGCCGGCGTCACCGGGGCGGGAGGGGACGCCGAGCTTTTCGATGGTGAGGTATTTGGTGGAGCGTAGCAGGTAGAACCGGACGGAGTCGTGGTCAGGGTCCATGATCTTCATCACCTCGTGCCGGAGCTTCTGGTATTGGGCGGGGCTTAGTTCGCCTTCGAGGACGGAGTTCTGGATGTGGTTGAGGTACTTGCGTCCTATCTTGAGGACTTTGGTCACTCGTTTTACGTCCACGTCGTAGACCATCAGCACGAACATGAGGACTCCCTGGCTACCACCTGGAGACGTATGGTTCGTAGGGCTCGTCGCCGAGGAGGTGTTTTTCGAGCTTGTAGAGTTCCAGGCGGACGAGGCGGCGGTAGGAGACGGCGCGGCCGAGCTTGGGATGCTGGACGGTCTCCCGGAGGCGGGTTTCGTAGGCTTCGAGGAAGGTCTTGCGGCCCTTCTCCGTGAGGAAGACGCCGCCGGCCTCATCGCCGCCCTGGAAGTCCTTCGCCTTGAGGGCGCCGCGGTTGACGAGCGAGAAGATCACGCGGTCCACGATGATGGGCTTGAAGATCTCCGCCACATCCAGGTTCAGGGTGTAGCGGCGGCGGTTGGTGGTGTGCAGGAAACCTATGCGGGGGTCGAGGTGGGTGCGGTGGATCTCGCTCAGGGCCGTCACGTACATGAGGCTGTTGCCGAAGGAGACCAGCGCGTTGATCCTGTTGGCCGGAGGGCGGCGCGTCCTCTTCTCGAATGCGAAGTCCTCGCCCTTCAAGATGGCGTCCCAGCACCCGTAGTACAGCTCGCGGCTACCGCCTTCGAGGGCCATCAACTCCTCGGTAGTGGAAGGTGCGGCCTCCAGGTCTCCCACGACCGCCTTGCGCCTGGAAACCTCCGCTACCGCCCCACTCACGGCCTCGCCGGCCCCGCGTCCGCCATAGTATTTCAACACACGCTCCATGTTGGCGAGCGCCCCGCGCACGAAGGTGCGGGCGAGGACCATGCGCTTCTCGTGGTCCAGGTAGTGGGAGGCCTGGGCGAGCGTCATGTGGCCGGAGACGTACTGCTCGCGCGGCATGTACGAGCCCGACCAGTAGCCGTAGTAGTTGTACACGTGAAGGGGGATGTGGCTCCGGGAGAGGAAGTTCAGGAGCTTCGAGTTCAGCGTGATCTCACCGAAGACGTGGATCTCACTCGTAGTCTCCACCGGCACGAACCTTCGGCCCTCGGCGGTCGTAAAGCGCAGGGTGTTCTGGTGACGTTCCAGGTCGCCCGCGTTAAAGACGTAGACCGGGTTCCTGCTCACGACCAGCAGAACTCCGCGTAGGCGCAGCGTTTGCAGAACGGTATCTTCACGGCTGGCGGTGGGGCCGGCTCGTGCAACAGCGCCTCTATCTTCGCCATCGTCTCCTCCACCTCCGCAGCCAATTCCAGCGTAAGCTCCACTGCTTCGCGCTTGCGCTCCTTGGGGATCAGGATCTCCCCCGAAGCCTTCACCCCTTCCTCGCGCAGCCGCCACAGATAGTACCCGAGCTGGAGGCGCGTGGCCGGCAGGAAACGCGAAGACTTCTTCACTTCGGAGACGACCAGGCGATCACCTTCGCGCCGGACCTGATCCAGGCGCATCCCCGGCAGCGAAAGCTCCTTCGTCGCCCTCCCGTAATGCGCCTCCTGATTCAGCCGTCCCTGCGCCAGCAACTCGAACTCCCTCTCCGGCTCCACCTCGTGCGCCATCAGCCACGCCTCACGCGGACAGATGGCGTAGTACCAGACGAGCGTGCCGGTAATCTGGGTGCTCATAGAATGGCTGCTCCGAGATCATCCCACTTGAACCCGGTCTCCATATCGAAGTACCTCGGCGTTTCCGCGCAAATGTCAGCGTTAGGGATGTAACGATAATCAGACATAGCACGATGTTCATGTTTCGCTGGCAGGTTCTTCTCGGCGCGACGAGTGTAAGGGGCGATTACGAACGGTCCTATAGCCCGGTACGCTTCTCGGAACTCGTGTCTGTTGCCACCATTTTCGTATAAGGATGCGAGATGTTCGATGGCGTGTTCGGCACGATCGTTTACGCCCACGAGGATCGAGACCTGCTCCTTATATTCGATGTGCTGGTATTTGCCGACCGTTACGCGATCGTCCCGGTGTTCATGGAATCGTAAAGACTTCATGGCTTCCACAAAGTCTTTGGAGAATTGGTCGCTTGAGCGGTCGGAGACCAGGCTGAAATATTCGGTTATCTTGTCGTACATCTTGGCCTCTTCTACAGTGCCGTAGAGCACTTCGTGGGTTATTTGAGGCAGGATGTTGCCGTAGACCAGCGTCACCGGAGGACGGCCCTGATCTCTCTCCAGATAGACGATGTACACAGGCCTGGGCATATCGGATGCACCCGATCGGTTACCCCGGCCGGCCACCTGGACTATGGAATCGAGAGGCCCCCGATCCCGGACTACGACATCGAAGTCCAGGTCCACGCCCGCTTCGATCACCTGAGTCGAAATCACGACGGGGTTGACGCCAAGCTCCATCCATTCGCGTAGCATTTGCACCCGATAAGCCCGCTGCCACGGCGTCAGGTTGGTGGACAGATGCACCAGCGGTCGATCTTTGCCACCCTCCTGCGGCACGTCCTCCCGGTACGGGACGAGACCCGGCAAGTCGCGCAATTTTCGGTACAGGCCCACCGCGTCGCCGATAGTGTTTACCACCACGAGTAGCGATGAGTCCTCTTCGATCAAGTCCTCACAAAAATCTTGCAGGTCTTCCAGCGTCCTCACGTCCGGCCTCGGGATGATAGTAGTGCGAGACAGGCCCTCGAAGTGCTTCTCGGGACGGTCCAGGAGTTCACGCGCGCCGGGCAGGATGTGCGGGCGGGTAGCCGTCATCTGGAGCACGGTACATCCCAACTGCTCGGTCAGCGTGTTGAGCGTGTACTCCACGAGCCCCCACTGTTCGTAGGGGATGCTCTGCACTTCGTCGAGCACCACGATAGCGCCGGCCAGGTTGTGGAGCTTCTTTAGCCTGCGGTTGCGGTTGGTCACGAGGCTCTCGAAAAGTTGGACAAAAGTCGTGACTACAATCTCCGACTCCCACGACTCCGTCAGAAGCAAGGCCTTATCGTTCGTGACGTCCTGATCTTCACGGAACGCCTGTGGGGCCAGATGGTGGTGCTTGAGCAGGTAGCTCGAAGGCGAATGCTTGTAGTCAGCGTGCCTCTTTAGAACCTCCTCCACGACCGCAAAGTTCTGATCTATGATGTTCACGAACGGCAGCGCGTAGATGATTCTGGGTAGGTAGCCCTTTTCTTTTCGCACTCGCTCGCGCAGTCGCAGGGCGCAACCGAGTGCGGTCAAAGTCTTCCCCGACCCGGTGGGAGCGGTCAGGCTCAGGATGCCGGGATGAAGCTCTTCCAACGGCAGCCGCTCCACGGCGCTCACGCCTTCCGCGTACACGGTCTGCCGGATCTCGTTGAGCCGTCTTTCCGTCTTTCCGGGCTTCGGATTGACCTTGAAGCCCGCGATATGCTGGTCCACCAGCGAAGATGGGATGGTCCTTCGCAAGCGCGCCTCTTCAGAAGCGGGTTCCAGTCCCGCAGTGGCCGATACGTGCTTATCGGCATCTATAAGCGCGGAGAAAAGCAGGAGTTGCCTCCAATACCGCCGGGAAACCGACGATTCATCCGAAGAGGATCGCATAAGGTCGTCGTACGAACGGCGTAACTCGCCCAGCGCTTCCCACCACCGCTCCAGGTCCAAAAACTCCTTGACCTCGGGTATGCCGAGCGCGTGCATTTCTTCCAGCACGACCTCTCCGCCGCTTTCGCGTATGTCTTTCAGTTGCTCATGCACGGCTCGCAGTTGGAGTTTGAGCGATTTTTCCACGCGATGAAATTTCGGAGCATCGCTCAACTCCCGCTGGAGCGGCAGGATTTCTTTTGGGGTAACCAGGTGTCCGTGGTGGCGGTGGATCGCCAGATAGACTAGAAGCGCGGCCTCTGGATCCTCTGGGAAGCGGAAGCTAACCACGAAAGCTCCCAGCAACGCCGAGACGAAGGCGTGATGACCGTACTCTTCGACGGGAGGCTTTTGTTTTTTCGGAGGAAGCTTGTTCTGGAAATACGACGTGTACTTGCCGAAGTCGTGCGTCAGGCCGCAGATCGAAGCGAGCTCCGAAAGGTGCTCGCCGTCGGGAAGCGCGGGGTTGTCCAGTAGGCTCCGCCGGCCACGCTCCGCGACCGTCTCCAGGTGCAACTTGAGCGGCTCCGCCTCCCTTGATACTTCTCCGCGTTCGTCTGCTGGACGCGCTAGGAAAGTCATCCGAGGAACACCCCGAACTCTAACAGCTCATGTCCACTTGATTCGTAAGCCGCTTCGAAGACCGGGCGTCCGATCCTCGCGGTAATAGGGTTGCAGTTTCGCTCGTAGAGCACGTCGCCGATAGATAGCAGCTTCCTGTCCGCCCCAAGCGCGAAGGCGGTTCTCTCCTTTACGATTTGTGCTCCCTCTGCGAGGCGCGGCGAGCCTGCAAGGGCCTCGCTCGGCACAACGGTGGAGACTGGCACCTCGTCATACTTCACCAACAAATGCCATTCTCGAAGCGTGGATACGTGCTCGACATCGCCAAGACATTCACTCATGCCCAAGTACGGTGGGTATACGTGCGATCCGTAGCGCAGCGTATCGCTCAGGCGTTCGGCGAACGCTTGGTCCCGGTGGTGAACGAAGATCCTGTACCGTAGCCTCGATTCGCCC
>CALMWA010000093.1 GCA_937873125.1 uncultured Actinomycetes bacterium
GAAGTTCGGGTGGTGCGTCCGCTCCATCTAGCCCTGGTGGTCGTCTGCGCTTGTGTGGTAGCAGTGGGAGTATTGGTCTTCTCCTCCAGGGAGGCTCAGAGCGCGGCAAACCTGCCGCAAGGTTTTGTGGAGCAGCAAATCGCAAGCGGTCTCAGCAATGCATCGTCCATGGCTTTCGCGCCGGACGGCCGTATCTTCGTGACCGAGCAGACAGGGAAACTCAGGGTAATCAAAAACGGCCGGCTCTTGCCGGGACCGTTCGTGGATCTCACCCGCCTCGTGGATTCGCGGGGCGAGCGAGGTCTGCTCGGCGTCGCCTTCGATCCGGCGTTTGCGTCCAATGGTTACGTTTATCTCTACTACACGAAGGAGGCGACCCGCAAGACGCCCGCGCACAACCGGGTTGTCCGGTACACGGCCAGAGGCGACGGTGCCGTATCCGGTAGCGCCCGGCTCATACTGAAGCTCAACAATTTATCTTCCGCCCAGAACCACAACGGAGGGGCGATAAATTTTGGGGCGGACGGCCGACTCTACATCGCGGTTGGCGACAACGCTAACGGAGAGAATGCCCAGACCACGAAAAACCTTCTCGGCAAGATGCTCCGCATCAATAAAACCGGCTCCATCCCGCGGACCAATCCTTTCTACAGGAAGAAGAGGGTAGAGGGCAAGAACAAGGCGATCTGGGCTATGGGACTGCGAAACCCCTACACCTTCGCGGTGCAGCGCACTACCGGGCGCATCTTCATCAACGACGTGGGCGCGGGGAAGTTCGAAGAGATCAACGTCGGCGCCCGCGGAGCCAACTACGGCTGGCCGCGCTTCGAAGGCCCCGAGAACGCTCCGCGTTACGCGCCGCCGATCTTCGCCTATCGGCACGACGGCGACCCCGACACGACCGGCTGTGCCATAACAGGCGGTGCGTTTTATAATCCGCAGGTCGCGCAGTTCCCGGCTGAATACTCCGGCGACTACTTCTTCGCGGACTTCTGCAACGGTTGGATCCGGCGCTACGATCCCGCGACCGGCTCCGTGACTGGGTTTGCTACCGGCATACAGTTTCCGGTGGATCTCGAGGTCGGGCCGGGCGGTGCTCTTCTTTACCTGGAGCGTGGTTCAGGCTCCGTTTACCGGATAGAGCGCCCATAATCAGCACGCACGTATAGCGCGACGCGAACGGGCCGGTCTCCGTGTCATTCCTGGAGGTCGGCTCGTTCTTGTGCGTGGTAAGCTTGCCGGATGGACAATACATATATCAACATCGAGTGGCGCCCAGACCTGGAGCACCCGGTTCTTATAGCTGGTTTCACCGGTTGGAACGATGCGGCGGAGGCGGCGAGCCTGGCGGTGGATACGCTCGTTGAATCCTGGGAAGCGAAGAGGTTTGGCGGTTTCGCGTCGGAGGAATTTTTCGATTTTCAGGCGACGCGCCCGCAGGTGAGCCTCGTGGAGGGCGTCACGCGCAGGATCGAGTGGCCTGAAAATGGGCTTCACGCGACCGCCCGGACCCTGCAAGAGCTCGGGGGCCGGGGGGCCGTGCTCCTCTCAGGTCCGGAGCCGAACTTCCGGTGGCGTACTTTCTCAAAGGTGCTCGCTGATGTCGCGAAGGACCTGAACGTCGAGATGGTGGTGACGATGGGCGCGCTGCTCGCCGACGTGCCCCACTCGCGCCCGGTTACGGTATCGGCCAACTCTCAGGACCCGGCTTTGATCGAGAACCTCAGTCTCGCTTCCTCGCGCTACGAGGGACCCACCGGCCTTACCGGAGTGCTGCACAGCTTGTGCGCCGAATATGGTTTGCCATCGGTGAGCTTCTGGGCCTCAGTGCCGCACTACCTGCCATCGGTGCCTTCGGCACCCGCCGCGCTGGCCCTTCTCGAAAGCCTCTCGAACCTGCTGGGTATTGAGGCGGATACCTCGCATCTGGAACGCACCGCCGGCGACTACCAGGAGCAGATCACGGCGGCCGTCTCTCAGGATACGGACCTCGCGTCCTATGTGCAGATGCTCGAAGAGCGCTTCGACGCCGCCGCGGCGGCGGGCGGCATACGGAACCTGCCGTCCGGCGACGATCTCGCCCAGGAACTCGAAGGTTTCCTGCGTGAACACCGCCGCGAGAACGGTGAAGAACCGAGTTAAGTAGCTCGCCCTGATCCTCTAGTAGATCAAGGCTAGTACGAATACGATCACGCTCACGACTCCAAGCACGCCCTGGATCACGGCGGACGCCAGATAGCCGACGAACACGCCGCCCGCCGCGCGGGAGGCTCGCCGCCAGTCGCTGCGGTCGGATCTCGCCCGCTGTACCCTGGCCTGACCACCCGTTGTGGATGGCTCCCGCCGCCGGCGATGAAGGTACTCACCGAGAAAGACGCCGCCGATGGTGCCGAAGATGAGCCCGAAGAGCGAGCCGATACCGAGAAATAGCAGGCCGGCGAGTGCCCCGACGATCCCGCCTATCGCCCCGCCGACCGTACCCCAGTTGCTCGCCCCGAACCGGCGGGCGCCGTAGGAGGTCGCGACGAAATCCGCCACGAAGGCCACCGCCGCAAAGACAAAGAGGAGCGCGAGGATAACGCCTCCCACGACCTCGAAGTCCGTCAAGAAAGAGTAGACGAGGGCGGAGAGGAAGATCAGGGTTACGCCCGGCAACCCCGGCAGGACGCTCCCCGCGAGCCCGACGAGCATGGCAACGAGCGTGATCCAGAGCAGCGGTTCGTTCGCGGCCTGCACGGCTTA
>CALMWA010000094.1 GCA_937873125.1 uncultured Actinomycetes bacterium
CATCGATCATGGCGCGCACGACCAATAAACCGGCTACACCGATGAGCGTGGCGAACCAGAGGGTGGACAGCCGGATCAGCAACGTGAGCGCTACGGCGGGTCCGGCGGCGAGGCCGGCGTAGAACTTGAACATCCCAGCCATGCTGGCCTCTGCCGCCCCGATACCGCCGGGCAACATGCTGCCGACACCAACCAGCGAGCCAACCGCGAACACGAAGACGACCATCAGGAACGGCAAATCCGCGCCGATGCCCACCGAGCACAGGTAGACTGCCAGAATCTCCAACCCCCACGACACGAAAGAGATGGCCGTCCCGACGATAAGGGGCCGCGTCCCGAGCAGCACGTTCGACGCGCCGTGAAAATCTTCCAGGTGCGGTGCGAGCCGGTTGAGGAGCGGCACCCTGTAAAGTATTCGCTCGGCGAGCAGAGAGAGCCGGCGCGAGCGGAGGACGGCTATCCCCAGCGCGGTAACGGCCAGGAACAGGAACAGTATCCACGGTCCGAAGCTGAAGGCCAGAGCGCCGAGCAGACCCCAGGCGACCATTCCGGTGCCGTCGGTGGCGCGCTCGGCGACAACGGCCGGGGCGGTGCGGGCTATCGGGGCGCCCGAGACCTGCCGGACGAAGACGCTCTTCAGTACCTCGCCGAACTTGCCGGGTGAGATCGCCATCGAGAGGCCCGCCGCGAAGATAGCCGCGTTGGCCGGCACCGGCACGGACACCTTGAGCAACCGCAGGTAATACGCCCAGCGCACAAAGCGTCCTATATAGGAGACAGCGACGAGTCCCAGGATGACCGGCGCGAGCGACCAGCGGAAGTCGTCCAGCGCCTCCCGGAGGTTATCGAAGCCCGAGAAGACGGCGAGGACCAGGTACACGGCCACGCCCAGACAGAGCGCCAGGGTCAGGTTTCGTCCGATCCGGGCCACGAAACTAGAGGACGTAGAGGACCGTCATTACGACGACCAGCCAGAGTAGCAGTGAGACCTGCAAAGGACGGTCCTGAAGTAGCAGCATGTCCGGATTGCCGCCTCCATCGCGGTGGACCAGCAGCATGTAGCGGAAGACGCCGTAGATCACGAACGGGATACTCGACATCATAAAGATCTCCTCCTCGCTCCTGTACACCGTGAACGTGTAGAGCGCGTACCCGATGATGGTCGCAGATAGCATGATGTTCATCATCTCGTCCAGCATCGGCACCGAGTAATCCCGAAGGTTGCGGCGGTGGATCGCCGCCCCGTCTCCAAGCGTCGCCAGCTCATGCCGCCGCTTGGAGAAGCCCAGGAAGAGGGTCAGGAGGCCGGTGCAGACGATCAGCCAGGGCGAGACGGGGCTCGCGACCGCCGCGACTCCGGCGAGAGCCCGGATCACAAACCCCGCCGAGATGCTCATTACGTCGAGTATCGCCATGTGTTTTAGCACCGTGGTGTAGACGGCCTGCAGAGCGATATACGCCAGACCCGCGATCCCCACCCCTGCGTTCACGAGCAGGAACGCTATCGCCAGACCTACCGCCGCCAACACGAACGAAAAAGCCAGCGCGGAGCGTATGGAGACGTCGCCGCTAGCTATCGGCCGGAGCCGCTTTAGCGGATGCTTGCGGTCTTCTTCTATGTCAAGCACGTCGTTGGCGGCGTAGACCGCGCTGGAGAGGAGACAGAAAGCTGCGAAGGCGAGCAGCGCGTCCAACACCGAGGTCGGCGATAGAGCCTTCCCCGAGAACACCAGCCCGGCCATCACAAACCCGTTCTTGGTCCACTGCTTTGGCCGCGCCAGCCGGAGAAAGGAGCCCGCGAATCCCGTGGTGCCGCCTGCTTCCATGCCAGCGGGTTTCTACCACAAAACACCCCGAAAGTCTCTATGCCGCGAGCCCAAGCGGCGTTCCTTCACAGCAGAGCTCGCCGTGATTGGTTACATTGGCCGCATGAGCTTATCAAGAACGCACCGGCTAGACGCCGCCGCGAGCACGGCGTGAGCACGGCGTGAGCACGGCGTGAGCACGGCGTGAGCACGGCGTGAGCACGGCTAGTCCCGGCCGTTCCATGCTGGCTGAGTGGTTCTGGCTGGCGCGGCCGTTCAGCCTGACGGCGGCCGCGGTCCCGGTGCTGTTCGGTTCCGCGCTGGCGCTCACGGACGGGGCGTTCGCGTGGGGCGCGTTCCTGGCGATGCTGTTCGGGAGCTTACTGATCCAGGCCGCCACAAACATGTTCAACGAGTTCTACGACGAGAAACGCGGCCTCGACACGGCGGGCGCGGTCGGTATAGCGGGCTCCATCGTGCAGGGCCGGATGCACGCCCGGACCGTCCTCGCCGGGGCGCTTTTCTGCTACACGCTGGCGCTGTTCTGCGGCATCTACCTCATCGCCGTCGGCGGCTGGCCGATCCTGGTGCTGGGATGTCTCTCGGCGCTCGGCGGCTACCTCTACTCCGCCGGTCCGCAGCCGATAGCCTACACGGCGGCGAGCGAGGCGGCGGTCTTCGTGTTCATGGGAGTTCTGATCGTGGTAATCGCCTACGCGGTACAGGCGGGTGGTTTCCCGCTCTACGTGCCGTTCGCCGCGCTGCCCTTCGGCGGGCCGGTGGCCGCCATCCTGCTCGCCAACAACATCAGGGACATGAACTCGGATCGCCGGGGCGGGCGGAGGACGCTTCCCATCGTGTTCGGCCGGGAAGCCGCCATCCGGATCTACCGCCTCCTTCTCTTGGAAGCCTACGTCGCGGCCGCGGCGCTCATGGCCTTCGGCGTGGTCCCGGTGGAGTGCGCCCTCGTCTTCGTGAGCCTCGTCCTGGCTCTTCGCCTGTGGCGCGACATAGAGGTTCACACCACGCCGGAACGCCTGGACCCCGTGGTCAAGCGCACGGCGGGGCTACACCTCGTGTTCGGGCTGCTATACACAGCCGGGGTCTTACTGGGATGGCTGTTCTAGGCTCCACGGCCCCGGTTGTTGCCTCGGGCAGAGAATACTAATTGCCGGAGGTGCTTCGGGAGGCGTTGGTGCTGCCAGTCGCGTTCCCTGGCGGTGGCGGATTCGGAGTCGGAGGGAGTGGCGGCGTAAGTGGCGGCCCTGACGGCGTAGGCGGCGGCGTGAGGTGCGTGGGCGGCGCAATCGCTGGCCCAGAGCGCCAATGACCCGTGGTCTCGCAGGTCGAGCCTCATCTCTCTTCCACACTTCGCTATTACGGTGTCGGCAGCACGCTACCGGACGTTGTACGTCAGGATCTATCCGAACGGAGGTACGTTCTAGGAATCGTCGTCATCGTCGTCGCCCAGTTCCCGGACGGTCACTTCGGAGACCGGGTTCACGTAGCGGGCGATTACGATGGAGAGCTCGTACAGCGCGATCATTGGCACGGCCAGGAGGACCATGCTGAACGGGTCCGGGCTCGGGGTCAGCGCGGCAGCGAGCACGGTATTGGCGACGATGGCGTGGCGGCGATACTTCTTCAGCAGCGGCGCATCCACGAGCCCCAGCTTGGCCGCCACGTAGGTCGCCGCCGGTAACTCGAACACGATGCCGGCCGCCAGCAGGAACCGCGTAACGAAAGCCAAGTAGTACGTCGGGGTGATCATCAACTGAAAGCGCTCCGGTCCCCAGTTGAGAAGAAACTGCAGGCCGACGGGCAACACGAAGAAATACCCGAAAGCTATGCCCGCCAGAAACAGCGACGAGGCTAGGCCGATGATGATATACGTCGTTACCCGCCCCATCTCGCCCACGGCCGGCGCCACAAAGGCCCAGCCCTGGTACAGCAACACGGGTATCGTCAGCACGAAACCCACGTATAGCGCCATCTTCATATCCGTGACGAGCTGCTCCGCGACCGCCGTCACGGCCAGTTCCTCGATCTTGCCGCCGGCGGGTTCGAGAAGAAGGTCGAAGACCTGTATGCGGAAGAACCATCCTATGATGGACGCGAGGACGAACACGATGCCGACCTTGATGATCCTGTTGCGAAACTCGCCCAGGTGCTCGATCAGGGTCATCCGCAGCTCGTCGCGCGGACGGGTTGGTAGTCTGAGGCGTCCTGCCATCTAGGTTAGAGAGCCTTCGAGGTTACTCTAGCGCTGCTTCTGCTCGGCCCGGTCGGCCTCCACGGAAGCGGCCTGCTCGGCGCGAACGTCCTTGTCGTCTTCCAGGTGCGGGTCGTTGGCCCCTTCGGTCTTCTCGGCGGCGGCCAACTGCTCGTCCTTCTCCTTCTTGTCCTTCATCTCGCCCTCTTTAGTGCCCGCCCGGAACTCCCGGACGCCGCTGCCGAGCCCGCGAGCAAGCTCCGGCACTTTCTTCGCCCCGAAGAGCAAGAGAATAATCACCAGGGCGATAATCAACTCCGTCGGTCCTAATGAACCAAACATCTTTCTCCTCCTAACGGTACTTCTGTTCGTGTCACCTGCGTCATTATACGACCTGGAGTGCCATAATGGATCACGCCTCTACCCTCCGCCGGTGGCGCCGGATGTATCTTCGCCGCTGAGGATCTGGGAGATGCGGTCCTTTACGGCCTTTGCCTGTTCACCCTTCGGCGCCTGATCCAGATACCCGTTGTAGAACTTGATGGCCTCAGCGGAATCTCCGGCCTGATCGTAGGACTGCCCGGCGAAGTAGTAGGAGTCCTCGTTCTTTGGCTCTATCTTCGTCGCGTCCGCGAAAGCGCCGCCCGCCTTCGTAAACAACTTCTCTTTCTCCTTGCCCGGCGCCGCCTGGGCCTCCTGCGCGTACACCGAGCCGAGGGTGTTCGCTATCTCGGCGTTCTCCGGCATGTCCTCGCGTCCCTGTTCGAGCACCCGCGTCGCGTCGTCCGGGCGACTGTTTTGCAGGTACAGCCCCGCGAGGGTCTGGACCGCCTGCGGGTCCTTCGGATTCTTCTCGACTTCCTTCTCGGCCTTCTGGATCTGCTCCTCGGCCGAGACCGTCGGCCCACCCTGTTGCTGGTCGTTACCACCGAACAGGTCGAAGAGGTTGTAGTTGATGTTCGTCCCCACGCCCATGAAGATGGATGACAGCAAGAACACCGCCGCGAGGAAGATGGCGACGAACTTCACCCAGAAGCCGAGCCTGTCACGGTTCATCATCATGCCGAGCTATCCTCCGAAATTGCGGTTACACTGGCGGTTACGCTTGCGGTCAGGCCCGATTGTATATCAGGTTCCCGCCGGCGACCGTAGCCACGACCCCGCCGCCGGCCGCCGACTCCAGAGCCTCCCGCTCCGGGTCTTGCCTGCCGCTCCGCGCCTCGATCACCGCGAGGTCCGCCCACTTCCCGGCCTCCAGGCTCCCGGTCTCGTGCTCGACGCCGAGAGCCCGCGCGCCTTCGAGGGTAGCGATCCGTAGCCCTGTCGCGCCGTCGAAGCCATGCAGGTTCACGGCGAAAAGCGTCTCCTCGAAAAGGTTCATGCTCGGGCTGCTCCATAGTCCGTCGGTCCCCATCCCGACCCGGACGCCGTGACGCATCATCTCCGGGACTCTTGAGACTTCGCAACCGAGGAAGTCATTGGAGCGCGGGCAGTGCGCCGCCGCAACCCCGGTGCGGCTCAGGATCTCGATGTCGTCGTCCGAGACGCCCGTGGCGAGGTGGGCGGCTATCGTCTGCGGCGCGAGCAGCTCTATCTCCTCGGCGTAGCGAACCGGCGAGACTCCCCAGCCACCCCACTCGTTCTTCCCGAAGATGTCCGCGAGACCGCCCGTGCCGTCGCGGACGAACTCGACCTCCTCCGGGCTCTCGGAGAGGTGTATCGCGAGCCTCCAGCCCATCTCCCGCGTCCGGTGCGCCGCGAACCGCGAAGACTCCGGGTCGACGGTGTACGGAGAGTGAACGCTGACCCGCGCCGCCACGCGCTCCGGCAGACCTTCCCCGAGACCCTTCACCCGCTCGGCAATGGACTCTACGATCTCCTCGGGGGCCGCCCCGTCGAAATCTCCGGGGAAGAACTCCGCGTAGACCGCACCCGCCATCCCACTCTCGGCGAGCTGCGGCAGGCACTCCGCATAGGGCGAGGACTCGGCCATGAACGTCGTACCGGCCTCTACAGCCTCCTGGGCCGAGTCCCGCGCGGCCTCCGCCGTCCACGCTTCTTTCTCCGGCAGTTTCTCTATGAGCCGCCCGAGCCAGCCGGCGAACGTGCCGCCCTCCGGCCTGTCCTTTCGCCGGAAACCCAGGTGCGCGTGCGTGTTCACGGCGCCCGGCGAGATCACGCACCCCGGAAACTCCCGGACCTCGGCGGCCGGGTCTTCGCGCCGCAAATCCGCGAGCGTCCCAACGGCGGCGATGCGGCCTTCGCGGGCGAGGACCGCCCCGTCCGGCACGGCGGGGGCCGATACTGGGAATACAGTATCGGCGGTGAAGATCGTCGAATTCTCAGGCATCCCTTCCGACCACCTCCGCGGCTATGGCTTCCAGGATCGCACGCTCCGCCGAGTCCGGCAGGATACTCAGATCGTCCACGGCGGCGTCGATCTCGCCCCGCGCCCACGCCTCGGTCTTCTCGATGGCGTCGGTGGCTAGCACGGCCTCTATTCCGGCTTCCAGAAGGCCCGGCGCCGGGTCCGGGTCGGTGAGGACCGACCAGATCTTCTCCGCGTCCCCCTCCTGCAACGCGAAGATCACCGGCAGCGTAACCGTTCCCTCTATTAGATCGGTCCCGATACCCTTCCCCATGAGCCCCGGCTTGCCCACCAGGTCCATGACATCGTCGGACATCTGAAACGCTATGCCCAAAGCGTTTCCGTAGGTCGCCAGGGCGTCTATCTGGCGCAGGGAGAGCCCGCCCAGCGTGCCGCCCGCCACACACGCCGCCTTGAACAGCCCGGCGGTCTTCTTCCTTATGTGGTCCAGATACGCCGCCAGCTCGACCGTAGCGCCGCTGGCCCGGTATTGTTCAAGCTCCCCGGCCGCCAAGCCTTCGGCCGCCTCGGAGAACGCCCGGACGAGCCTAGGGTCCCCGATTCCGGCCAGCTCCGAGAACGACTCCGCGAAGAGGTAGTCTCCGGTGCCTATGGCGATCTCACGCCCGTAAGCCGCGACCGTCGTCGGCTGACCACGCCGGGAATCCGCCCGGTCCACTATGTCGTCGTGGATGAGCGTCGCGGTGTGCAGAACCTCGATAGCCGTCGAAGCCCGCAACAGGGACTCCCGATCCGGCGCTCCGAGCCTCGCGCTCAGGATGAGCAAGAGCGGCCGGAGCCGCTTGCCGCCAGAGGTCAACGCCTCTAGAGCCGGTCGCACCAGCGACACCGGGGCGCGCTCTCCCACCACGACGAGCCGGTCCTCGACCTCCCGCCACGCCTCGAAGGTGGGCTCCGGTAGCGCGGAGGTTAGGTCGCGGGCGCTCTGCTCGAAGCTATGCACGCCGGAATCCACGGTGGAGGGTGATGATGCCGCCCGCGAGCCGGCTCCATGTAACGCTTTGTAATCCATTACGTCTCATTATGACAGCTAAGTCGTCAGGCGCCACGAACTCTTTCACCGATTCGGGAAGATACGAGTAAGCCGCCGCGTCACCGGAGATCCTGGCCCCGAGCCACGGCACCACTTTGTCGAACCACAACCCGTAGAACGCGGAGGCTACACGCCCCGGCGGACGGGCTATCTCCAGGCAGACGACAGCCCCGCCCGGCCGGACGCACCGGGCCATCTCCGAGAACAGCGCGTCGAGGTCCGGTATGTTCCTCGCGCCGTAGGCGATGGTCGCCGCGTCGAAAACACCGGACTCGACGCCTTCGAGCTTCGTAGCGTCCCCGAGGCGGTACTCGACGTTCGGGAGAGGGCGGCGTTCGGCGGCCCGGAGCATCTCGCGCGAGAAGTCCACGCCGAGCACCGAGCCTCGTGGCCCGACGCGCCGGGCGATATCGCGGGTCAGGCTGCCGGTACCGCAGGCGAGGTCGAGAGCTCGGCCGCCGGGGCGCAGGCCGGTCGCGGCGAGGACTTTACGGTTCCAGATACGGTGCAGACCGGCGGTCATGACGGTGTTGAGCAGCTCGTAGCGGCCCGCTATGCGGTCGAACATCTCCTGTACGAGTCGTGCCCGTTCCGCCCCGGAGGGGAGGCTTCCGGCGGCTTGTGGTCCCTTACGCGCCGCGTTGATGGGCGACCTCCCCGGCGGCGGTCGTGATCCTCTGGCGGGAGCGCTCCGGGTCTTCGCCGGAGATTATCCGCAGCAGGTCGGCCAGGTGCGGCGTCCAGAGCTCCAGGTCCACGCCGCCGCCCGCCGAGACGCGGCCCGCGCCGTCCCGGATCATACGGCTAGCAACCGCCACGAACTCCGGCTCGTCGAGGCGCGCGATAGTCTCGACCGCCCACGCATAGGCGTTGTCGCCGACCAGGATCTCATCGTCCGTTGCTCCCCACTCCGAGGCGTAATGCGAATCGAAACCCCGCTGCAAGTACCCGAGCGCCTCCGCCACCACGGCAGCCCGCCCGTCTTCGTCCGGCACGCCCTGGGCCGCCCGCCGGAATATTTCCTCCAGCGAGACTTCAGGTGTCCGTCGAGCCGCCCGCTCCATCTAGCCGCGTCCCGCGAACCACTCGCCGGCCGCCTCGAAAGTCCGGTTCAGGTCGTCGTCCGTGTGGGCGACGGAGATAAAGCCCGCCTCGTACTGGCTGGGGGCGAGGTAGATCCCGCGCGAGAGCATGTGCCAGAAAAAGTCCTTGAAAGCCTCCGTGTCCGACCGGGCGGCCGACACGAAGTCCGTGACCGGATCTCCGGTGAAGAAGATGCTCACCATCGAACCGACCTGGTTTATAGTGAACGGCACGCCGCTCGACGCGGCGGCGTCGCTCATCCCCCCCCGCCAGCGCTCCCCGAGGCTCTCCAAACGCTCGTGGAAATTCGGTTCGGCGGTGGTGCGGAGGGTGGTGAGGCCGGCGGCCATCGCGAGCGGGTTGCCGGAGAGCGTGCCGGCTTGATAAACCGGCCCGGATGGTGCGACAAGCTCCATTATCTCTTGCTTACCGCCGTACGCGCCGACCGGCAGACCGCCGCCGATGATCTTGCCGAGCGTCGTCAGGTCCGGCGTCACCCCGAACCTCTCTTGCGCCCCACCACGCGCGAGCCGGAAGCCCGTCATCACCTCGTCGAAGATGAGGACTACCCCGTACTCGGCGGTCAGTTGTCGCAGACCTTCGAGATAGCCTTCGGCGGGCGGCACGCATCCCATGTTTCCGGCGACCGGCTCCAGGATGACGGCGGCGAACTGCTCGCCCTCACGTTCGAAGAGGTCTCGCACGGCCTCCAGGTCGTTGTACGGTAGGACGGCAGTGTCCTTCGCGGCGCCCTTCGTTACACCGGGGCTATCGGGGAGGCCGAGGGTGGCTACGCCGGAGCCGGCGGCGACCAGCAGGGCATCGCTGTGCCCGTGGTAGTTGCCGTCGAACTTGAGGATCTTGTCCCGCCCCGTGTACCCGCGGGCGAGCCGTATGGCGCTCATCGTCGCCTCCGTGCCGGAGTTCGTCATCCTTGCCAGCTCCACGGACGGCAAGGCCTTGCAGACCAGTTCTGCCAGCTCAACCTCCAGCTCCGTCGGGGCGCCGAAGGTGGTGCCCTTCCTGGCGGTGCGCTCAATGGACTCTATGACTTCCGGGTGGGCGTGGCCCAGAACGAGCGGGCCGTAGCTCATCACGTAGTCGATATAGGAGTTGCCGTCCACGTCGAAGATGCGCGAGCCTTCGCCGCGCTCCATGAATAGCGGGTCGCCGCCGACCGAGCGGAACGCGCGGACCGGGCTGTTGACGCCGCCCGGCATTCGCTTCACCGCCCGCTGCATCAGGCGTGCCGACCGGTCCATCGCCAGAACCGCCCTGGCGTCTATGCTCTTGCCTCTACCTTGCAAAGCGCACGAAGCTCCTTCCGAGTATTTGAGAGAAGTTTATATCGCTGGACATTGCGAGGTCGTAACAGGGCTTACCTTGGGGCCCTGTTACGAGAGCCAACCGGCCACGTCCGGCGCGTGGTAGCTGATGATTATGTCCGCGCCTGCGCGCTTTATCCCGGTAAGCACCTCCATGACGGCCCGCTCCTCATCCAGCCAGCCGTTCTGGGCGGCGGCCTTCACCATCGCGTACTCGCCGCTCACGTTGTACGCCGCGACGGGGAGGTTGGACGTCTCGCGCACGCGGCGCAAGACGTCCAGGTACGGGAGGGCGGGCTTGACCATCACTATGTCGGCGCCCTCCTCGATATCCAGGTCCGTCTCTACGAGCGCCTCGCGGGCGTTGGC
>CALMWA010000095.1 GCA_937873125.1 uncultured Actinomycetes bacterium
TCATCCTGAATGCCCTGCGGCGCGTGGACGACTCGTTCGAGCTGGAGCCGCTGGACGACGCGGTGGAGCGCGCAGCGTTCGAGTCAGTGTCGCGTCGTTTGGCCGGACGGCGGTAAGGCTAGAAGCTCTCGACCGAGGGGCGCAGGTCCAGCTCCAGCGTCCAGGCGGTCGGATATTGCTGGTGTAGCTGCCAGTAGGTCTCGGCGATGGCGTCGGGGGCGAGCATGGTATGGTCCTCGCGGCCGGGGAACATTTCGCGCACCCTCGGCGTGCCGATCTGGCCGTCTATGACGACGTGCGCGACGTGTACCCCCTGCGGCCCGAACTCCCGCGCCATCGACTGCGCGAGCGCCCGCAGGCCGAACTTGCCGACCGCTAGAGCCGAGAACCGTGCGCCGCCGCGCATCGCCGCCGTCGCGCCGGTGAGCAGAACCGTGCCGCGTCCGGCCTCGACCATCGCCGGGAGGACCTGCTGCGCTGCGTAGAACGCTGCGCTCTTTATGCCGTTATTAAACGCCCTAACTCTAACGCTCACGGCGACGAGGTGAGCGCCGGCGGAGCGACAGATAGCGGCTAGAATAAGCGTTATGGAGACAGGCTAACAGAGAGGAGGCGCGGCGCGGGCCTAGTCTGTGGAGGATCGTAGCCCGCGCCACAACTCATGGGGAGTGTAGCAAAGTCCGCTCGGGTTGAGATTCGGATTGACGAGTTGCTGGTCGCCGATGGTCAGATAAACAATAGTTCTGTTGAGGTCCGCGTTGCACCACGCGATTCAGCGGCACTTTCTCCATTCTCTGGCGCGGTATCTGAGCTGTTACCTCAACACCTGGGCGTGAGGCTTAACGAGGAGAGCCTCAAGGGTCTGACACCTCTGGAGCTGCCCGACGGTAGAGGCGCACTGATACCTTCACGGTGGAAGAGCTTGCACTTCGGCAAAGGACCGAGCCTTGCCGAACTCTGTCGGCGCAATTACGAAGGGGCGTGGCATCCCTATGATGGGGCGGAGGACCCTATCTTGGGCGCTGTAGAGCGGGCGCGACAGCTTGCCCAGGATGCCCAACCGGACTTCGATGACCATCCCGCCAACCTGCAAGCACAGTACCTGCTGCGGACATTGCGCAAGATGGTCGCGATTGAGAAGGCATACGCTGTCCTAGAACAGCACCTCACCTACGGTCGTCCGGGCCGGGGCAATGCAGCAAAGCCGACCAAGACACACGAACGGGACGTCCACGCTGCCCTGCTAGCGGATGTCCTTGGCAGAACCCGCAGCGAGGTGGGTAAGGCTCAGGGGCAAAAGCCCCCACCGCCCGATAGGTACTACAACTCGACTGTCGAACAGAGCATCTCCCGAGGCAGGGATCTGCTAACGCGAGCCTTCTCCGAGGGAGAAGGGTGGCCGGCGGTCAGAGACCGGCTGAGGGCAATGCGCGGCTGGCGGCAGCGTTGCAAAGCGCTGCTGGATGTCGGACATGACGAGGAGCAAGAATTCTACGGGTTGCTGGCCGAAGCGCGCGCCACTACCCGGGGCAAGGAACACACGTTGGCGTTGTCCGATGGGTTTCAACACACGCTGGAGAACTGGCTCAAGGCCTGGGCAAGTGATGATCCAGATGACTGGCGAACGGCCGTGGCGATCCAATGTGAGGACGACCGTCCGGGCCAAGTCCTGCACATACTAGGTCTGCTAGAAGAGGACTGATGCGGCTCACCGTGGGTATCTAAACAGCCTTTCTACTTACGATTTCTCCTGTCATACCTATATGCGTAACTAGAAAAACCTTTCTGCTTACGCTTATGCATTCATAACCCCGCAGGTATGGTTCTTTCCAATGGATGGCACCGTACAAATAAGCACCGCAGCGAGCCGTCTCGGAGTTTCACCCCACTATATCCGCATCCTTGAGAAGCGGGGCCGTATCCCACCTGCTCGACGGGACTCCAACGGGCGCATCTACTCTGAATACGATTTAGCCTTGCTGAGAAGAATCGGCGTCGGTTCTGGTCAGCGCCTCAAGACCTTCGAGGACTTTACGGGACTGGGCTCGGAGACATCAAGCGGATGGCAGGACGGCCGTAGATGAGCAAGCCAGCCACAAAGCAGCCGCCCGCAATCGAGCGGCGCTACCTCATGCAAGAGAGTGCCTGCATGGATGCAATTCGCGAACTGTTGGAGAGAAAGGGCCGCCCCACGACAAGCGGCCCGGAAGACGCCGAAGAAAGGTCCAAGGATGACTTCAGCGCCACATACACTATACGCCCCGAATAGCGCACCCGTCCGCTCGGAGAGGGCGGCGATATGACACACACGACCACGCCGGCGCCCGTTGATCGCTCAATGTGGCGACGGCTTCTCATGCTCACCCACCCCGACCGGGGCGGCGACGGGGAGCTTTTCGTGTGGACCAGGTCACTGCAGGAGCGTGTCATGGGCGGCTGCGAGGCGTGTCTGGGACCGGACCAACGCGCCGCCGGCGAGGGCGGCTTCGCAGAGTATGCGGAGCGGGTGGATTTCCCGGATTACGCCGACCACGACCGGATCACGAGCCGCGCCCTCCACATGGCCGCCGATGTCGGCGAACCCTACGCCCGCCTGCTGGAGATTCTTGTGGGCTGTATCTCCTCACCGACGTACCACTATCAGGAGCGCCGCGGAGCAAGCTACAGGCAGCTCGCATATGTCGCCCACTTGGCCGGCATGTCCGCCGACGAGCGTGTGGGCTGGTACGAAGTAGCACGGTCGGTGCCGCTATCTCAGCGCCACGCCTCCTACTTGATCGAGCGGCTTCGTGGCACGGCGGCGTGAGTACGCTGTGGGAGCACGTCTTCGGCGACCAACGGGGCATTCTGGCGCTCTTCTCGGGACTCCGGGCGAAGCCAGGGAGCAAGAGGCTGGACCAGGTGTGCTCCGCCTACTTCTCGTACCCGCACCATGCGGAAGAGGCCGGCAGGTGGTGCTCTGAGCGCTCGGAGGAAGGGCGCGAGGTCTACTTCTGCGCCCATCTGTTGACCACCCAGCGCAGGATCAAGGCCAATGCCGCGCCGCTTCTCTCGCTCTACGTGGACGGTGACGGAGCGAAGGTCGCGGCCGGACTGCCGGATCCCACGGCCGTGATCGAGTCTTCTCCAGGGAGAGAGCAGTTCTACTTCCGGTTGAGCCGGCCCGTGGCGCCGGAGATCGGTGAGCGACTGAACAGGCGCCTCGCTCTGGCGATGGGCGCCGACGATTCGGGATGGGATCTCACGCAGCTACTGAGACCGCCCGGAACCCGCAACCACAAGTATCCGGAGGCGCCGGCGGTAAAGCTCATGGACCTCGCCGAGCATAGCCACGACCCGGATGAGCTGGAGCTGGTACTGCCGCCGGCTTCAGAGGACCCGCCAAGAGTAACTCGCCGCGTGTCCCGGCCCTCGGAGACGAGCCCTGCCTCAGACCTCGCACGACTCTCCCCGCGGATGCAGGACCTGATCCGCTACGGCAACCAGGGAGCGTATAAGAGCCGCTCCGAGGCGGACATGGCTGCGTGCGTGGCGATGTTCGGCGCGGGCTACTCGGAGGCCGAAGTGTGGGCAGTTATGACTGACCAGACCAACGGTATCTCGGAGAAGTTCTTCGAGAAGGGGCGCGGTGGAGAGCGCTACCTCGCACTGACCATCGGCAAAGCGGAAGCCCGGACCGAAATCTCGCCAGGCACGAGGCCCAGCAGGTCGAGAGCCCGGCGCGTCCGTAGGAGCGTGGCCCGTGGCTGAGACGAAGACTTACGAAGTTGACGGACTGACCTTCGAGTTCACGCCCAACGGCTCGCCCCTCGCGGGCTTTCTGATGGTCACCACCTCGGAAGTCTCCTTCGGCGCCAGCGTGAACCTCGAGAAGCTCGGAAGCCGTGCTGCGTGGGCCAAGGGGATGTCCGAAGGCTACGACGCGGACGTAGCGCGACTCAAGCGTGCATTGAACGAGATCTGCACGCTCCGAATCGATGAAGTAGCAGCGGCCGAGAAGGCCAAGCAGGCCGAAGACGATACGGGACCCGACGCCGTTCCGGAGGAGGCGGAGGCGCTCGTAGCCTCCGCCGGCGTGCTGGACCGCTACGTGGAAGATGTGGCGCGCATTAGGGGCGTCATCAAGGACCGTGACGCGCTCCGTCTGCAAACTCTCGTGGCGATGGGCGCGCAACTCGCGCCGCTGTCGAGCGACAAACCTGCCGGCGCCAACCTGATCCTCACCGCGGAGGCGGGACGTGGCAAGAACTACATCTGTGACGCTGTGGCAGCGGCGCTCCCGGAAGAGTTCTACCTGGCCTTCGAGAGCGCAAGCGCCAAGAGCTTCTACTACCGGGCGGAGAGCGACCCGGACGTCCTAAAACATCGTTGGATCTACCCGAACGAGGCGGAGGCTACCGACCAGCTCGTGGAGATGTTCCGCCCGCTTCTCTCCGGCGGCAAGGCGTCTCATCTGACGGTCAACAAGACCGGAGAGGGTCGCAACGCCGCGCAGGAGCTGAACATAGAGGGGCCGGCCTCGATCACGATCCCTACAGTTAGGAACAAGCTCGACGCCCAGCTACAGACCCGGATGCTCGTGGCGGAGCTGCCAGATTACGAGGGGCGGGTGGCAGCGCACAGCCGGGCGGTGAGCAGACAACTCCTACCGGATCACGCGGGAGAAGACCACGAGCCGCGCTTACTGGCCTGGCGAGCCGCGTTGAGGAACCTTACCGCCACCCGCAGGGTCGTGTTCCTTCTGGATAGAGAGGAGTTCTGCTTCGACTCCAACGAGGTATCGCACGGGGCGCGGCTGTGGACCAACGTGCTGGGATTGATGCTCGCCCACGCCTGGCTAGAGCAGCGCAACAGGGAAATCCTGGAGCTTGCCAGCGGGGAGAGCGCCATCGTCGCCACGCCGGCGGATTACGAAGCGGCCTACGCCGTCTTCAAGATCTCCTGCGAGAGGTCGGTGGTCAACCTCTCCGATACGCACCGCAACATCCTCGATGCCCTCTACGAGCTGAAGCAACAGAGCAGCTTCACGGATGGATACTCCCTTCGGAAGATCGCCGAGCAGGCTGGGTTGCACCATAGCACGGTTGCCGAGCACAAGACCTACCTCACGCGAAGCGTGAAGCTGTTGCGAGAGGTGGAGGTCGGGCTGGATCTCGTGTCCGACGCCGAACCCTCCTGGTGGCGCAAGGGAGACCTCCTGATCGGCTTCCCGCGTCCCGAGCAGGTACGGCGGTGGTGGGAAGAGGGAGGCGTTTCCTCTCCGAAATCAGCCCGACACGCCCGACATGCGCAAGATGAGGACGGTAATCCGCCTACCTATGCGGAAAAACCTGTCGGGTATCCTACCCGACAACCTACCACCACAGCCCGACACTCCGCGAACGGTAACAGGGTGTCGGGTGGGAAGAGACCGGTGTCGGATAAGACGCCCGACACAGAAGATGGCCTATCTAAGCCGAAAAGTGCCAGCAATGACCCGGTGTCGGGACTGTCGGGTGGTTTTCAAAGCGGTGAAGGAGAGACCAGTGAGCATTCAAGGGACTGCCTGTGCGAGGAGTGCTTGCCAGTATGAAACGCGAACGCCGCACGAAGCTCACGAAGGCCGAGCTAGGACGCATCACGAGCCGGGACTTGGTTATCCGCAAGATCCGGCCGGAGAAGCTGAAGAGGAAGGACAAGAATGTTGGAGGGTGAGAAGGGAGGAACCACGTTGTGAGTAGTGAGTTCTTCGGGTTCGGCTCTATGGGATTTGCGGCAGAACACTGGCGTTGGGCGCTCGATGAGGGCCGTCTTATGGTAGAGCGGGACCGCCGCGAGGCCTGCCATGACAAGTTGGCTGAGAAAATTGCGGAGGCCGGATACGCGGCTGTTTCTCCTTACCTGCGGTTCGGGGAACCTCCCGCAGATAGCCGTTCCACCACCTATTACAACGAAGAGTCAGAGATCGGGATCTCCGTCTTCCTGGGCCGTATGACGCTTGACGGCCACTACGTGGTGCGCCTGTCCAACCAGCTACACATGAATCTGCTCTGGTTCCTCTCCGAAGACCGCGAGGCCTACTTCGTGCGTGGTCCGCTGGGTGGTACAGGCAGCTCTGGCGAGCCACTGCTCGGCACGGTAAGAAGCATCGAGCCCGTGCCCGACGAAACCATCGTCGCCTCGATGCCCGCGAGCTGGGCGCTGGAGATGTTCAACGTGCGCCGGGGCGGCTGGTTGGAGGAGCGCGTGCCTGGGCTGGAGGAAGATTAGATGCCCAGGACCTGCACGGTATGCGCGCACCCGGACAGCGAGAGCATAGACCGCGAATTGGTCGCCGGCGAATCTTCGTTCCGGAACATAACGGAACGCTTTTCGGTATCGGTTGCGGCCCTGCACCGACACAAGGCGGACCACGTGCCGCAGTCTCTCCGACGGGCCCAGGAGCTCCGGGATGAGGCAGGCGACATTGATGTGATGGTCGAGCTTGAGCGGTGCTTCGAGCGGGTCAACCTGCTCTTCGACGCTTGCGACCGGTGGCTTCGGGATCCCGCCGACCCAAGCCGCTACGACATCGGACCGCGGGCCGAGGAGATCCAGGTGATCTACGTCGAGCCGCAAGAGGGTGGTCTTCCCGTGAGGCGGAAGTCTTCGCTTGCGGAGCTGCTGGAGCGGATTGAAGGGGCGAAGCCCGGCCGGACCGTGACGATGGTCGAGGCAAAACACGCCGACCCGCGCGATCTGGTCCTCAAGACGGCGGGCCGCCTGCAGCCTCAGATCGAGCTCCTTGCGAAGCTGCTCGGAGAGCTGGACGACCGGCCCGTGGTCAACATCACGCTCTCGGCCGAGTGGGTTCAGATCCGCACGGTCCTCCTGGAGGCTCTTACCCCGCACCCGGAGGCCCGCTCCGCCGTGGCGGGCGCACTCCTGGAACTAGACAAAGTCCCCTCGGAGGCCTCGTGATAGAGAGGCGGATCCGACCGCCGGCGGAGGACCTGGCGCTCGCCTTCGACCGGGCGGCGTTCTGCCGGGCGCTCGGCATGGAGCCCGACCGCTGGCAGAAACGTCTCCTGCGCTCCGAAGCGCCGCGTGTCCTCCTGAACTGCTGCCGGCAGTCGGGCAAGTCCACGACGAGCGCGGTCCTGGCCCTCCACCAGGCGCTCTATGTTCCGGGCTCCCTGAGCCTGGTCCTCGCGCCCTCCGAGCGGCAGTCGAAGGAACTGTTCACGAAGATTTCCGGCTTCTACAAGAGCCTGGGGCACGCAGTTCCATCCGACTCCAACCGCAAGCTCGGCATGGAGATCGCTAATGGGAGCCGGATAGAGGCGCTGCCCGGATCCGAGAAGACGATCCGCGGCTTCAGCGGAGTGTCCCTGCTGCTCGTGGACGAGGCCGCGCGGGTAGACGACGGTCTCTACCACGCCGTCCGGCCGATGCTCGCGGTGAGCGGAGGCCGGCTCGTGTTGATGAGCACGCCTTTCGGAAAGCGGGGCGTGTTCTTCGAGGAGTGGACGAATGGAGCCTCCTGGGACCGGTACGAGGCGCCGGCGACGGAGTGTCCGCGCATAAGTACCGAGTTCCTCGAAGAGGAGAGGAGGTCCCTGGGGCCGTGGTGGTTCGCCCAGGAGTATGAGTGCCGCTTCATGGAGACCAACGATCAGGTCTTCTCCCACGACGTCGTAGACGAGGCGATAACAACCGAGGTGGCGCCGCTCTTCGCGGCGGTGCGAGAGGAAGGTGGAAGATGAATCCCATCCGGATCATAGATCCCGAGGACCTGCCGAAGTACCAGGGCCAGGGAAGCGACGATCCGAGCCGGTTCTACGTCGGCCTGGATCTCGGCCAGCAGAATGACTATACAGCCATCTGTGTGGCCCAGGACGCCAACCCCTACGGCGACGAGATTATGCTCGACATCAGGCACCTGGAGCGCTTCAGGCACAAGCTCTACCCGGAGGTCGCGGAGCACGTCGTGAAGGTCATGCGCGCCAGCGCGTTCCGGCAGAGTCAGGGAGCGGAGCTTATCGTGGACGCCACCGGGGTAGGTCCCGCCGTCACCGATCTACTCACCCGCTGGAACCAGCCGTTCACGGCCGTGAAGATCCACGGCGGCGATACCGAGACCGCGGGACCGGATGGTGTGCATCGCGTACCCAAACGCAACCTCGTCTCCGCCCTGCAGGTCCTGCTGCAGTCCGGCGGCCTGCGGATAGCGAAGGACCTGGATCTGGCGGAGATCCTCCGCGCCGAGCTGCTCAACTTCCGGGTGAAGGTGAACCTTCGCACCGCCCACGACTCCTACGAGGCCTGGAGGGAGGGAGACCATGACGATCTAGTCCTGGCCGCGGCACTGGCCTGTTGGGGCGCGAAGAAACCCAAGCGCGATCGCATAGAGCTTTGGTGAACCGTAGAAGACGAAGTCACCGGAAAGTCACCGGAAAAACAGGGCCCGAACAGGGCCAGAGAGGAGAGGTAGCGGTATGTGGATGCAGGAAGCGCGGGAGAAGAAGCTCGCGGCCAAGAGGACGGAGCTGGAGGCCGCGGAGGCCGAGGTTGCCGCCTTGGTGGAGGAGCACCGCGGCGAAAGCGAGCGGCTGGCGGAGGCGGTCCGGCAGGTGGACTACATGACCCCGGTCGGCGAGGACTACCGGCTGGCGAAAGAGGGCAAGCGCCACGTCTGGACCGAGGTCAACGCCCTGGAAGGCCGGATCTCGAAGGCCCGCCAGAAAGCCGCTACGTTGGCGAGGGAGATCAGGCAGCTCCAGGCCGAAGGGACCAGCGCGGCTTCATAGACGTCCAGGAAGCGTAAGCGACTGATGCGAGGAAGGGAGCAAGATGAGGGCACTGATCAAGGGCAAGGCCGCCCCGGTACCGGAGACCGTCCGGGACCGGATCTGGCAGAAGATAGAGACCGGCATAAGCGAGGCGGTAGACGAGCTCATCGAGGAACTGGAGGCCGAACGCGGTAGGTTCGCGAAGGTTGTTGCCGCCAGGCGCGGGATCGAGGACCGGCTCCGGGCTCTGGAGAGCCGCGCCGAGGAGGTAAGGGAGGAACTGAGCCCTCTGCCCCAGCAACTCGGCGCCGCGGACCTGGCGGCGGACCGGGAGGCGGAAAAGCGCATCCGCTCCGAGTACAAGCGGCTCTCCGAAGAGCTGAAGAAGATCGAGGCCGAAAAGGAGAAGGTCCACGCCAAGCTGTCTCAGGAGCCCGGCTTCGAGGAGCTGGCTGGGGAGATGCGCGAGAAGGCGACCCGGACGAAGCTGGCGGCCGGTGTGTTGGTCTCCGAAGCCACCGATCCTAGTTTACGGGACCGCTCTCTTCTCGTGGATCTCAGGGAGCACCTGCTCCGGGAGTCCTGGAGAATCGCCGATGCACTCAGCGCTGTCCGCCACGACTATGAGGAGGTGATCGCCGATGTCCAGGACAAGGAGTAGAGCAAAGAACCGCGGCTTCGCCGAGCGCGATCGGTGGAAAGGCTCGGGACCGCTGCGTAAGCAGTTCAGCGCCCGCGTCAAGGACGTGGGCCAGCGGACGTTGCGCTTTACCATCTCGACCAACTCCCTGGACCGCGACGGCGACACCATCAACCCGGAAGGGTGGGATCTCTCGAACTACGCATCCAACCCCGTGGTCCTCTGGGCACACGACTACCGCGCTCTCCCGGTCGCCAGGGCGATGAAGGTGTGGGCCACCGGCACCCGTCTCATGGCCGACGCCAAGTTCGCCGAGCCGGAGCTCTACCCGTTCGCCGATACCGTCTACCGGATGTACAAGGAAGGGTTTCTCTCAGCCGTCTCGGTTGGGTTCCTGCCGAAGAAGTGGGCGTTCGCCGAAGGTGATGATCGCTACGGCGTGGATTTCCAGGAGCAGGAGCTGCTGGAGTTCTCCTGCACACCGGTCCCGAGCAACCCGGAAGCCCTTGTGGCGGCCAGTGCGGCCGGGATAGACACCAGCGCCATGAAGAGCTGGGCGCGCGAGGTCCTCTACCGCAGTGGTTCCAGTACCGGCTACGACCCGGACGTCCTGGACCCGATCCTCGGCACCACTCCCAAGACGGACGTCCTCGACGAGATGCTCGGCCTCTCCTCTCCGACGGATGCGCTAGACGACATCCTGGGCACCGGCTACGACCCGGATGCGCTAGATGTGTGTTGTCAGGTTCTCATGCCCACAACTCCTTGATCTTCCCTTGAGGACGTCCCATCATCCGGTTGATGAGAAAGGCGTAGGTGTAGGCAGTCAT
>CALMWA010000096.1 GCA_937873125.1 uncultured Actinomycetes bacterium
GCCGAAGACCAGGATCAGGCGGTCGCCTAACTCTTTAGCGGCGGTGATCGCCACGTCCAGTGCCGCGCGGGCGCACCGGGAACCGTCGCAGCCGACGACTATATCGCCGTTCATCTAGATCTTCTCCGGGGGAGCGGCGCGACCGGCGGCAATGTCCGGGTGTACGACCTCCGGGCGGCGATGGAAGAAACGTTCGTGGTCGCCGGCGAAGCGCCACACGACCATCAGGATGGCGCCGAGGATCAGGAACCCTAGACCGATCACGAGCGGCACCCCGAGCCCGAAGATGGCGCCGCCCGAATATGAAGCCTCCGGGTTGGCGAGGTCCACTATCGAGCGGAAGAACAAGAAGCCCAATATGAGCGCCCCGACCACCGGCGCAACCCCGATGAACACGAAGTTCTTGACGGATTTCGTAAGTTCTTTGCGGTAGTAGATCGCGCACGCAAACCCCGTGAGCGCATAATAGAACGCGATCATGAGCGACAGCGCCGAGAGCGTGTCGAACAGGAAGTTCTCCGAGAGCGTGTTAACGACGACGTACCACACCGTTGCGAGCACCCCGATTACGATAGTAGAGACGTGCGGTGTCAAAAAGCGCGGATGCACGTTGCCGAGCGCCGCCGGCATCGCGCGGGCGCGCGCCATCGAGAGCGTCGTGCGGGAGGCGGGGAGGATGGTGGTCTGGGTAGAGGCGAGCGCGGAGGTCAGGACAGAGAGCACGACTATCTTGTCCCACGGAGAACCGAGTACGCCGGTCGCGACGGTCGAGAAGATGGCGTCGTCGTCCGCGAACTCCTTTACCTGCCCAAGCCCGGCGAAGGCGACGACCGCCACCGTGACCGAGACGTAGGTGACGAGCAGTATGACGGTCGAGAGAACGGCGGCGCGGCCCGGCGCTGTGTCGGAGTCTTCGGTCTCTTCGGTGAGGTTTACGGAGGACTCCCAGCCCCAGTAGATGAACACGCCGGTCAAGAGACCGCCGATGAGGGCCGTGGAGCTGTCGATGGCGAAGGGGTTGAGCCACGAGAGTTCCGGCTGGATGGAGGTCTCGGGGGCGGAGCCGCCGAGGACGCGGAAAAGGGCGACGCCGGCGAAGAGCAGCAGGGCGACGACCTGAGCGATGATCATGACGTTCTGCACGCGCGCGGATAGCTCCGTCCCTATCACGCACACTGCCGTCATCGCCGCGATGATGATGACTGCCAGCGTCATCACCGCGAGCTTGGACCCGGCCGCGCCTTCCAATCCGAAAAGCAGATACGTGTAACGGGCGGCCACGTCGGCGAGGGAGCCGATCACCAGGATGCCCGTAACGCAGATCGCCCACCCGCCCATCCATCCGGCCCACGGACCCATCGCTCGCGTCACCCAACTAAACGTCGTCCCACAGTCTTGGTCGGCCCGGTTCATGTAGAAAAAAGCCGCCGCGATAAAGAACATCGGCACGAAAGACGCCAGGAGGACGGCCGGCGCCTGCGCCCCGACGGTCACGACGACGAGGCCTATAACGGCGGCCAGGGAGTAGGCCGGGGCGGTCGAGGCCAGCCCGATGATCAGGGCGTCCAGGAAGCCTATGGCGTTCTGTTTGAGGCCCTTGTCAGAGGTCTCGACCCTGGCTTCTCGTGTGCCGTCCACGCCTACTCCTCCGTCGCTCTACGCACCTCGCGCGCCTCGTCGCGGCCGAGGAAGCGGCTCGCGCCGAGGATGATCACGAGTGTCACCAACACCACCACTGTCGAGAGCGCGTTGATCACCGGCGTCACCCCGAACTTGAGCATCGAGTAGATCTTTAACGGCAACGTACTCGACCCGACCCCGCTAACGAAGAACGTAATGACGAAGTCGTCGAACGAGAGCGTAAACGCGAGCAGCGCTCCGGCCATCACGCCCGGAAGGATCAGGGGCAACGTAACCCGCAGGAACGTCTGGACCGGGTTCGCCCCGAGGTCCTGGGCGGCTTCCTCGATGGAGCGGTCCATGCCCGAGAGCCGGGCGCGCACCACTATCGTCACGAACGAGATGGTAAACGCGACGTGGGCGATGACGATGGTGGTGATACCGAGCCCCACCCCGGCGGCGACGAAGAAGACCAGCAGGCTCACACCGACGACGATCTCCGGCATCACGGTGGCCGCATAGATCCCCGAGTCCGCGAACGTTTTGCCCCGGAACTCGTTGCGCGAGAGCGCGAGAGCCGTGAGCGTACCGATAACGGTGGCTATCGCGGTGGCGGCCACGCCGACGAATAGCGAGTTGTAGAACGCATCCAGAATCGTCTGGTCCCGGAGCAACTCCCCGTACCATTTCGTCGAGAATCCGGCGAAGTTCTGGGTGCTCTTGGCGGAGTTGAACGAGAAAAAGATCACGATGGCGATGGGCGCGTACAGGAACAGGTAGATGAGCCCCGCGACCAGCAGCAACATCCGATCCGAGATACGGCACATGCCTTTCGGCGCGCTACCCGCGGCCATGCTTCGCCCCCCACGAGTCGGCTGCCGCTTCGGCGAGAGCCCCGATCAGGCGCGTCCCCGCCCGGAGTGTCCTGTCGTCCTCGTCCCTGTCCGGGTTGTACGCCGTGAGTGCTGCGGCCCTGATGCGAAAGCGTTGCGCGACTATTCGTATCGTATCCTCCACGTCTTCTACCGAGAGTCCTCCTGGAGCGGGGAAGTCCACGCCGGGAGCGTGGCGCGGGTCGAGGCTGTCTATGTCGAGGTGCAGGTAGACTTCGCGAACCCGCGAACTTAGATCCTCTAGCGGTGGACGCAAACTTTCCTCCACCCCCATTGCGTTTACCTCCGAGGCCGTGACCGCGTGCATCTCGGAGCCGTCGAGCCCCTGGCCTTCTTCGGGGTCCAGATCTCTTATCCCGACCGCAACCACGAACGCTTCCGGGACGGAGGGGCCGGCGTTGCCGACGCTCGACCATAGCTCTTGGTGACAACGGCCGGTTGCTGTGGCGAGCACCATGCCAGCGAGGTAGCCGCTCGGGCTGGTATCGGGCGTGTTGAAGTCGCCGTGAGCGTCCAGCCAGACAACCCCGATGCCCGTTGTCCCGATACCCGCCAACGTTCCGAGCGCGCTGTCGCAGTTGCCTCCGAGTACGAGTGGGAAGGCTCCGCGTTCGACGGCTCTGGTTACGCGCCCGGCGAGGTCGGCGTTCGTGTCAGCGACGGCAGAGAACTCATTCTCGAATGGTCCTCCACGTTCGACCGTATCGATCTCTACCTCGACGCCTCTATCGGCCAGTACGTTTTCGACACCCGATTCCAGGTAGTGGATCGGGCCGTTGCTCATGCCCGCGCCTTCACGGCCGAGATCGTAGGGGCTCGCGATGAGGACGACTTTCACTACACTCCCTCCAGCTTGTCGGTACCGACGTGCCGCACGTAGAACAGGATGGCGGCGAGCAGCAAGGCGGCGAGCATCATCGCCAGGGCGCTCCCAAAAGCCCAGTCGCGGGCTTGGAGGAACTGCTGCTGCACCAGGTTGCCTATCAGGACCGTGCGCGAGCCGCCGAGGAGGTTCGGGATCACGAACTCCCCGGCCGATGGTATGAATACCAGAATACTGCCCGCTATGACGCCGGGCATGCTCAGGGGGAAAGTGATCCTCCAGAACGTGTGCCACTTGCTCGCGCCGAGGTCCTGGGCCGCTTCCTTGAGGCGGGGGTCGAACTTCTCCAGGGCGGCGTAGAGCGGCAGGATCATGAACGGCAGGTACGCATACGCCATGCCGAGCGTTACCGCGCCAGGAGTGAAGATGAGGTTCACGGGTCCGTCGGTGATGCCGAGGAACTGGAGCGTCTTGTTGGCGACACCGTTGCCGTTGAGGATCACGACCCAGGCGTAGGCCCGGATCAAAAAGCTCGTCCAGAACGGGACCATGACCATTAATATGAGGATGGTCTTCCACCGTCCGCCCTTGAAAGCGATGAAGTACGCCAGCGGATAACCGAGCAGCAGACAGATCAGGGTGTTTATCGCCGCGATGACGAAGGTGCGGACGACTATCTCCAGATACAGCGGGTCGAAGACCTTGAGGTAGTTACTGGGGTTGAAGCCGAGCGTGATGCCGCCGTACACCCCGCTGGTCCCGAACGAATAGGCTAGGATAAGCAGCAGCGGCACCAGGAAGAACAGTCCGAGCCACAGCGTTACCGGCGCGAGCAGCCCCGCAAGCCCCAGCGACCACCCGCTCTTCTGACCGCGCATGACCCTAGGCGCTCTTCACTTCGGTGAAGCGGCGCTCGTAGTCCTTCGTCGCCTCGCCGAGGTCCTCGATAACTTCGAGCTTCTCGAACACCTCCGGCGGCGGGTAGATCGTCTCGTCGTTCTTGGCGGCCTCGTCGATCATCGGGAAGGCCGCCTCGTTGGGGCAGCCGTAGTAGGTGTAGTTGGACAACTCCGCCCCGACCTCGGCGTCGAGGATGTAGTTGATGAACTTGTGGGCGAGGTCGGGGTTCGGAGCGCCGTTCGGGATCGCCATGTTGTCCGTCCAGCGCGTCGCGCCCTGATCCGGGATGATGTACACGAGCTTGTCGTTCTCGGCGATGGCAGAGAAGCCGTCTCCACTGAAGACGTGCGCCAGTGCCAGATCACCGCCAACGACCAAGTCCCCGCCTTCTGGGGAACCAAAGTACCCGCGCAGGAGTGGTTTCTGCTTCTCCAGTTCGTCCTGAGCCTCGTCGAGCTCTGCCTCGTCCGTGGAGTTCAGGGAGTAGCCGAGACGTTTTAGCGAGGCGCCGAACGTCTCGCGGACGTCGTTTAGCATCCCGATCTTACCCTCATACCGCTCGTCCCACATTACGTCCCAGCCGGTTACTTCTCCCTTGACGATCTCGGGGTTGTAGAGAATGCCGGTGGTTCCCCACTGGTAAGTGGCGCTGTAGTCGTTGTTCGGGTCGTAGGAGAGGCCCTTGAAGTCCGGGTCGAGGTTCTTCATGTTCGGGATTTTGTCCTTCTCCAACTTCATCAGGACGTCGCTCTTGCGCATGATGGAGACCATGTAGTCGCTCGGGACGATGACGTCGTAGCCTGTTCCGCCGGCCTGGAGCTTCGCCAGCAACTCTTCGTTGGAGGAGTAGAAGTCTTGCTGTACCTTTACGTCGAACTTCTTCTCGAAGCCGGGGACGGTGCTCTCGGCGACGTAGTCCGACCAGTTGTAGAAGTTGAGCTTCTTGGCGTCTCCACCGCCACCACCGCCGTTGCCTCCACTCTGCTGCGCGTTGGTGTTTGGCTGGCAGGCGAGGACCGAGAGCGTTGAGCCCGCGACGGCCCCCGCGCCCATCACCCGCAGGAAGTTGCCGCGCGTTATGCGTGGCGTTATGCGTGTTTCCTTCATCCCTAGCCTCCTAGAACCAGACAGTTGGTTGCGTCACAGGAAACCTGCGCTTCGTCTCCGACGGCGGCGTTTACCGTGGCGTCGTGGGCGTTTTGCTGGTAGACGATCAAACGCCCACCGTCGGCGAGCTTCATGATGTACTGGGTGCTCGCTCCCAGGTACACGATCTGGCGCACCTCCGCCGCGAAGACGTTGTCGCCCGAATTCCCGAACCGCAGCTTCTCGGGCCTGACCGCGAGGTGCGCTTCGGCGCCGACCTCGACCCGTACCTCCTCGTGCGCTATGGCTTCGATCTCAGCGCCCGCGGCAGTCTTTATCAGAACCCGGTCGCCGTTCACGGACTCGACTTTGCCGGAGATCACGTTCGTCTGCCCGATAAAACCGGCGACGAAGCGGTTGCGCGGCCTCTCGTACAGCGTGGCCGGGTCAGCGACCTGTTGGACCTTGCCTTCGTTCATCACGGCGATGCGGTCGCTCATCGTGAGCGCCTCTTCCTGGTCGTGGGTGACGTATACGAACGTGATCCCGACCTCTTCTTGCAGTGTCCTCAACTCTAGCTGAAGCTCCTTACGCAGCTTCAGGTCCAGCGCCCCGAGCGGCTCGTCCAGCAAGAGCACCTTCGGCCGGTTCACGAGCGCCCGCGCGAGCGCCACCCGCTGCTGCTGGCCGCCGGAGAGCATGTTCGGCCGGCGCTTCTCGTAGCCCGCGAGCTGAACCATCCCGCACGCTTTGGTGACGCGCCGACGCAACTCGTCGCCCTTCACGCCCGCTCGTTTGAGGCCGAAGGCGACGTTGTCGAAGACGTCGAGGTGGGGGAAGATAGCGTAGGACTGGAAGACGGTGTTCACCGGGCGCTTGTAGGGTGGGACGCCCTGCACCTGCTGTCCGGCGACGGAGATCTCACCGGCGGTAGGCTCCTCGAAGCCCGCGATCATCCTCAGCGTAGTCGTCTTGCCGCAACCACTCGGTCCGAGCAGCGAGAAGAACTCACCTTCGTAGATGTCCAGCGACACGTCGTCCACCGCCGCGAAGTCTCCAAAGCTCTTGGTGACACCCGAGAGCCTGACCGCGACCTTGCGTTCGGTCTCTCCCGGAGGTGATTGTTGCATCGTCCGTCTCTCTTCCACCCCTTGCCCTCCTATACGCGTTGCCGGCCGCGACAGGCCGCGGCCTCCGATAAGCTTGCCTACCCGACCGGAGCTTGCGCCCTCCCGACGCTTACGGTTTTCAGGGCCTCTACCACCGCGCGTCCCGCCCGCAGGCCGGACTTGACGGCGCTGTTCATAAAGCTCGGCGCGGCAGCGTACCCTTCCGCGCCCGCCAGATGCACGTTCCCGAAGGAGGCGCCCATCGCCGCTCCAAATGCAAGCATATCGTCCGGGGACAGGATCATGTAGCTCCCCCGCGTCCAGTACTCGTCCGCCCACACCTTCTCCACCACCTCTACGGGCTCCGGGAGAGCATAGATCTCACCGAGCATCGCAGCCGCCCGCCGTTTGCGCTCCTCCGTTGGCCGGCCTAGCTCCGGGAGCAATGGCCCACCCGCCGAGAACGAGACGATGCCCCACGATTCACCATCTACGGGCTGCGTCGCCGCGCAGTACCCCAGAGGGGTGTCCGTGACGGCGAAGGTCGTAGCATCCACCGGCTCCTCGAAGATAAAGAAAGTCTTCCGCACCACGCCGTAGGTAGCGGTTGCGGCCAGGCGCCGGAACACCGCCGGCGGTTCGGGATCGAAGCGTATCTCCCGGTAACAGGTGAATGGGACCGCCATGATCACCCGCCGCGCCCGCACGGACGATGGTCCTCTCTCTTCCACCCAACACACCTCGACGCCATCACCGTCCTGCCGGACCTGCGTGACGGGTGAGGAGTAACGCACGATCTCACCGAGGCCGGCCGCGAGAGCCGCCGCGATGCTGCCCGCGCCGCCTTCGACCCGGTACTCGTTGCCTTTTCCGGGGCCGCCGCGCGTCGCTACCTTCACAGCGTAGGAGTAGAAGGACATCCGGTCCAGCGGGACCGTCGAGCCGCAACTTGAGACGAGCGTCTCGACGACGTGTATCCCATCCTCGCTCATTCCCTCACGCCCGAGCCAATCCCGGATGCTGAGGTCGTCCTCCGGAGCGTCCTCCCACGGAGCTTCGAGATCGGCGCCGGAGGCTATCTCCACGAGCGTCTCGTTCATCCGCTGGTAGATCGCTGCGTCGCGACCGGAGAGGGGCATCTCGTCATGCAACTTCCCTTGCACGTACCAGCGGGCGCTCTCTTTCTTGCGCTCGAATGGGTGCAGGGTAATGTCGAGGTCGGCGGCGAGGGTGCGAATCTCGGTGTGGGCGGCGTCGATCCACTCCCCGCCGAGGTCCACGGTTACGCCGGCTATCTCCGCTGTCTGCGTCCGGCCGCCGGGACGGCTGCGGGCTTCGAGGACGAGGACTTCGAGGCCGGCGTCCTGTAGTTCGCGGGCGGCGGTGAGGCCGGAGAGGCCAGCTCCCACAACCACAACGTCGGGTCTCCCCGCGAACTTCATCCTTTAGCCCCGGTAGCCCAGCTCTTTTTCCAACTCGGTGAGGGCGTCGTCGGTGATCTCCGCTATCTTCGAGAGGATCTCCTTGTCGGCGATGAGCGCCGGCGAGTACTGGATGACCGGGTCCTCCTTGTCGTCGAAGCGGCAGATGAGGCCGCCTTCGAGCAGCTTCCGCGACACCACGCCCTTGAAGTACCGCTGGTACTCGTCGCCCGTAAGCGGCGTTCCGTCGGCCCGCTCCGGGTTGACCTCGACCGCCCAGAAGAAGCCCATCCCCCGAACCTCCTTGACTATCGGGTGGTCGGCGGCCATCCGCCGCAACTCGTCTCCGAAGTGTCCTTCGAGGTCGCGGACGTTCTGGAGCAGCTTCTCGCGCTCGATGATGTTTATGTTTTCGAGCGCCACCGCGCTGGAGACCGGGTGTCCGCCGAAGGTCGAGCCGTGGGCGAACATCGGGGCGTTCTCGCGCAGGGTGCCGCTGATCTCGTCGTTCACCACCACGCCGCCCATCGGCAGGTAGCCGCTGGTGACGCCCTTGGCGAACGTGCTCATGTCCGGGACCACGCCGAAGCGCTCGATGCCGAACCACTCGCCCAGGCGTCCGAACGCGCAGATCACGGCGTCCGAGACGAGCAGCACGCCGTGACGGGCGCAGATCTCGCGCACCCGCCTCCAGTAATCCGGCGGCGGTACGAGACACCCCCCGGCGTTCTGCACGGGCTCCAGGATGACGGCGGCGATCTGGTCCGCGCCTTCGGCCTCGATCATCTGCTCTACGGCGTCGGCCGCGCCCTCCGGGTCCTGCTGGGTGTTCTTCACGTGATAGAAGCCCGCGGGCAACGGCTCGAACGGCGCCTTGAACGTCGGCAACCCCGTAACCGAGAGCGCGCCCATCGTCGTCCCGTGATAGGCGATGTCCCGCGAGATGATCTTGTACCGCCCCGGCTCCCCGTTCGCCTTGTGATACTGACGAGCCAGCTTGATAACCGTCTCCACCGCCTCAGACCCCGACGACACGAAGAACGTGGAGTTAAGATCCCCCGGCGCAATCTCAGCGATCTTCGCCGCCAGTTCCAGGCTCCGGGGATGTTGGAAGCTCCAGTTGGGGAAGAACCCGAGCTCTTTCATCTGCTTCGCCGCGACCTCGGCGATCTCCTCGCGCCCGTGCCCGACCTGCGTCGTGAAGAGCCCCGCCAACCCGTCTATGTAACGGTTGCCTTTGTCGTCCGTGATGTAACATCCGTCGCCCGAGACTATAACCGGCAGCTTCGACCAGTCTTCGCCGTACGGCGTGAAGTGGAGCATCAGGTTCTCAACACCCGCCAGTGACGTGCGCTCCCCACCCTCCCCGAGACCCCGCATTACGTCCATGTTGTCTCCTCCTCCGGCCCTAACCGGCTGATCCCTTGCTTTGCACGAATACTACACAGTTACTGTAATACGGTCAAGACTAAGCGATGCAAGACACGCGCCAGTATATAGAGCGCGGATTGGCGAGGATATGTACCGGCGGCCGGGTTTCGGGGGGTGGGTTTTGTACGAGTGTAGGTTTATCGGGGTTAGAAGGTGGGTGGGGTGTTGACGTAGATGGCTTCGACGGGTTCGTCTTCAGCCGACCAGCGGTGCGGGGTGGTGGAGGGGAAGTAGAGGGTATCGCCGGGTGTGAGGATGTAGGAGCCTTGATCTTTTAGCTCTACATACAGGGTGCCGGAGATTATGTAGATGAACTCTTCGCCGTTGTGGGAGTAGAAGCCCTCGCTCCCCGCGCCGGGCGGGACGGTTATGTACGAAGGGTCCATGACGTTCTCGCCGCAGGCCATCTCCTCGAAGCGCACGCCGTTGTCCCACTGCATGACGGGCCGTTCGTGGGCGCGCAACAGCGGGGTGTTCTCGGCGAGGTCCGCGCCGAATACCTCCCGCATGTTGACCCCGTAAGCGCCGGCCAGCAGCCGCAACGACGCGACCGACGCGCCGGAACCGCCGCGCTCCAGCGCGGAGATAAACGAGATCGAGAGCCCAGTGGCCTCGGAGACATCTTTCAGCGTCTTGTGGGCTTTGATGCGTAGCCGCCGCAACTGTTCGCCCGGCGCCTGGGGCTCCCGCGTGGCGGCGCCGTTAGTGGTGGGGAGTTCCTGGGCGGGGCCGATCTGCTTGCGGATCGCGGCGAAGTTCAGGCCCTCGACCTTCCTTAGCTGCTTGATCTCCCGCAGCCGTTCCACGTCCGGCTCCGTATAGACCCGATACCCACGATCCGTGCGGCGCGGCTTCACCAGACGCTCCCGCTCCCACAGCCTCAAGGTCTGCGGCGCCAACCCGATAGCCTGCGAAACTTCGCCTATGGAGAACCCAACCGAACCGCCGTTCGTCGCCAATCCGCCTCCCGTTTCAAACACCCACAATTTACTCTATCCTAGTACACTTGAACTATTATCGTAACGTTTCGTACCGCAATGCAAGTCCCCGCCCGAACCTATTCGCCGGAGGCGGACGATGAACCCGGCCAGCCTGATACACGCCCTCGACCTCTTCGGCATCGCGGTCTTCGCCGTCAGCGGCGCTCTGAGCGCCGGTCGGAAGAGCATGGACGTCTTCGGGGTGATAGTCGTCGCCGTCGTAACCGCCACCGGCGGCGGGACGATCCGGGACGTGCTCTTGGATAGGCACCCGGTGTTCTGGATCGGCGACCCAACATACCTCGTGGTCATCCTCGTGGCTGCTATAGCCACCGTGATCTTCACCCGCTTCCAACGCCCGCCGCGCGTCTCCCTGCTCGTCGCCGATGCCTTCGGACTCGGCCTTTTCTCCATCGTCGGGGCACGCATCGCCCTCGAAGCCGGCGCCCCCATACTCATCGCGGTCCTCATGGGCGCCATCACGGGATCGGCCGGCGGCCTCCTGCGCGACATACTCTGCGCCGAGATTCCCCTCATCCTGCGCCGCCACATCTACGCCGTCGCCTCCCTGATCGGGGCGACCGTCTACGTCCTCCTCGAAGAAGTGGGCCTCGCACTCACCATCTCCGCCCCCGTCGGTGCGGCCACCGTGTTCCTGCTGCGGCTGGCCGCCATGAAGTGGAACCTGCAAGTTCCCTCGTTCATCCTCGACGACGAAGACCCCTAACCGGCCGCTCCCGACGGCCCACCCACAAAAATACCGTATCCTTGCATGTTTATTGTAGCCTTGTTATAAGATACTTTGGGACCATAGGTAGCGTCGGGGAAAGGACTGGGTATGGCGAGTGTGGTAGGGGTGCCGAAGGAGATCAAGGACCGTGAGGGCCGCGTGAGCATGCAGCCGGACGGGGTTTCGGAGCTTACGCATCACGATCACGAGGTCGTCTTACAGACCGGCGCGGGCGCGGGCGCGGGCTTTACGGATGGGGAGTACGTGGATGCCGGGGCGCGGATGGTCGAGAGCGCGGATGAGGTATTCGAGGCGGCGGACCTTATCGTCAAGGTCAAGGAGCCCATTCCGGAGGAGTACGACCGTTTCAAGGAAGGTCAGCAGCTCTTCACGTATCTGCATCTGGCCGCCGACAAGGGTCTCACCGAGTTTTTGATGGAGAAGAAGATCAACTCGATAGCCTATGAGACGGTCGAGCTGCCGGACAGGAGCCTGCCGCTGTTGACGCCGATGAGCGAGGTAGCGGGCAGGATGGCGACGCAGGCCGCGGCCCACTGCTTGGAGAGCCCGCAGGGCGGGGCGGGGCTCTTGCTCGGCGGTGTTCCGGGGACGCCGGCGGCGAAGGTTACGATCATCGGTGGTGGCGTCGTCGGGACGGAGGCGGCGAAGATAGCCGTGGGGATGCGGGCCATCGTGCGGGTCCTCGACGTGAACCCCAAGCGGCTCGCATACCTCTCGGACATCTTCGGTGGGCGGGTGGATCTCGTGATGCCGAACCGGGCCAGGACCGCCGCTTACGTCGCCGAATCGGACGTGGTGATAGGGGCCGTGCTGGTTCACGGGGCGAAGGCGCCCAAGCTCGTCAGCCGGGAGATGGTGGCGAGCATGAGGGACGGTTCGGTGGTCGTGGACGTCGCCATAGACCAGGGCGGTTGCGTGGAGACGGCTCGCCCGACGACGCACTCCGACCCAACGTACGTCGAGGAGGGCGTCGTGCATTATTGTGTGGCGAACATACCGGGGGCGGTGGCGAGGACTTCTACGCTGGCGCTCACCAGCGTAACGCTGCCGTACCTCATCAAGATCGCGGAGGCGGGGATAGAGGGCGCCGCGCAGGCGGACCCGTCGCTCGCAAAGGGTCTCAGCACGCTGGGCGGGAACCTCGTCCATGAGCCGACCGCCGAGGCTCACGGCCTGGCCTACACTGATCCCGCGAAGCTGCTGAGATAAGGGCTGATGGCAAGAGAGGAGAGCACATGGATGCCATGTTCCCGACCAAGATACTCATAGCGAGCGACGACTCCGACTGTGCGGCGTTGGCCGCCCAGGCAGCGGGTGAGATCGCGGAGAAGACCGGCTCGGAGCTGCACGTCGTGTTCGTCGAGCCGATAGTGGCGTTTGCGGCCGGCAACCGTATCTATGAGGAACTGTACGACGACGTCAAGAAGGCCGCTCAAGAGATACTGGACGAGGAAGTACAGAGGATCGAAGCGACCGGCGCGACCGTCGCTCAATCCCACCTGAGACTGGGTAGAGCGGACGAGGAGATCGTCGCCCTCAGCGACGAGTTGGACTCTCACCTGATCGTCATGGGCGTCAGGGGCTCCGGTCCTCTGAGAAGGCTTCTGGGGAGTACCTCGGATAGCGTCCTTCGGCACGCCCACTGTCCGGTCATGGTGGTGCGGAGCCCGAAGGAGTCCCGCGGGCGTTCCGGTTCCTGACGGCTTGGAGAGGACGGTTGATATTGGCTAACTTGGCCTCCTGTTGCGCGGGACGGAGGTTCCGGGTGCTGGAAGGGAGAAACACATGACCCGTTACGAACCGGCGGACTCGTTCGAGACCCCGCGCTTCTCCGGCGTTCGCACGTTCATGCGGCTGCCGAACACGCAGGACCTCGAAAACGCTGACGCTGCGGTAGTCGGCGCGCCATTCGACACCGGCGCGACCTTCCGGGCCGGCGCCCGCTTCGGCCCGGAGGGTATAAGGAGCATGTCGCACCTGCTGCGCCGCTACAACCCGTCGCAGGAGATAGGCATCTTCGATCACCTCTCGGTTATCGACTACGGTGACGTGCCGGTAGTTCCCGGCTATATAGAGGCGAGCTACGAGAGTATTCAGAAGGGGCTGGAGCCGATACACCGTGCTGGCGTTGTCCCCATAGTCCTCGGCGGCGATCACTCCATCGCCCTGCCGGAACTTCGTGCGGCGGCAGCGGTGCACGGCCCGCTCGCCCTCGTGCAATTCGACTCGCACCCGGACACCTGGGACGCCTACTTCGGCCAGAAGCACACGCACGGGACGCCGTTCCGGCGGGCGGTCGAGGAAGGTTTATTACGGCCGGAGCGGTCCATCCAGGTTGGGATGCGCGGTTCAATCTATGACGAGCGCGACTGGGACGACGCGCGCGCGATGGGCTTCGACCTCGTACCGACGGATGCGGTGCGAAAGATCGGTATCGAGGAGATCATCTCGCGCATCCGGGAGCGGGTGGACGACGCGAAGGTCTACGTATCGTTCGACGTGGATTTTGTTGACCCCGCCTTCGCGCCCGGCACCGGGACCCCGGAGATCGGAGGCTTCACCAGCCGCGAGGCCCAGGAGTTCGTGCGCGGCCTCGCCGAACTGAACATCGTCGGCTGCGACGTGGTCGAGGTCTACCCGGCCTATGACCCGGCCCAGGTCACGGCCCTGCTCGCTGCCAACATCGCGCACGAGTTTCTGAGCCTGATCGCTATCCAGAAAGCAGGAGGATAACCATGATCGAGATCAAAATGATCGAAGACCTCTTCGTCGCCGGCGAATGGACGGACACCGCCGCATCCGGCAACACCTTCGACGTGACGAACCCCGCCAACGGCGAGACCGTCGCCACCCTCCCCGACGCCGGCCGCGAGGAGATGCAACGCGCCATAGACGCGGCCGCCGCCGTACAACAGGAGTGGGCCGCGACGACCGCCCAGCACCGCGCCGCCATTATGCGCGAAGCCGCCCGCCTGATGCACGAGCGCAAGGAGCACCTAGCAAGGGTTATGACCCTGGAGCAAGGTAAACCTCTCCTTGAAGCGCAGGGTGAGATCGCCTACGCAGCCTCGTTTATCGAGTGGTTCGCCGAGGAGGCACGGCGCGTCTACGGGGAGACCGTTCCCGCGAGCTTCCCGGAGAAGCGGATTTTGGTAATAAAGCGGCCTGTTGGGGTTACGGCGGCGATAACGCCGTGGAACTTCCCGGCGGCCATGATCACGCGCAAGCTCGGCCCCGCCCTCGCCGCCGGCTGCACGATGGTCATAAAGCCCTCGGAGCTAACCCCGCTCTCGGCGCTGGAGATGGCGAAGATCTTCGAGGAGGCCGGCCTCCCGAAAGGCGTCCTCTCCATCGTCTGCGGGCTCGACGCCGCCGGCATCACCTCGGCCATCATGGAGGATCGGCGTGTCCGAAAGCTCTCCTTTACCGGCTCCACGCCTGTCGGCAAGCTCCTGATGAAGCAGTCCGCCGACACCATGAAGCGGCTTTCTCTGGAGCTCGGCGGCCACGCGCCGTTCATCGTCTTCGACGACGCCGACATCGAGGCGGCCGGGCAGGGAGCGGTCGTCTCCAAGATGCGGAACATGGGCCAGACCTGCGTCTGCGCCAACCGCATCTTCGTGCAGCGCGGCGTCATGGACGAGTTCTCCAGGAAGCTCACCGAGAAGCTCGCCGCGATGAAGGTCGGGGATGGGATGGAGGACGGTGTGGAGGTCGGTCCGCTCATCGAGCCGAAGGCCATTGACAAGGTCGAGCGCCATGTCGCCGATGCGAAGGAGAAGGGCGCGAAGGTCGCGCTCGGCGGCGAGCGGGTGAACGGATCCAACGGCAACGGAAACTTCTACGCCCCAACCGTGCTGCTCGACGCGGACGACTCGATGCTCGTGGCGCAGGAGGAGACCTTCGGGCCGGTCGCGGCGCTGATGCCCTTCGACACCGAGGAAGAGGTCATCCGTCGGGCGAACGACACGGTCTACGGGCTCGCGGCGTACTACTTCACTCGTGACGTCGGGCGCGTAATGCGGCTGGCCGAGAACCTGGAATACGGGATCATCGGCGCGAACG
>CALMWA010000097.1 GCA_937873125.1 uncultured Actinomycetes bacterium
AGGTCCCCGACCGGATCGGCAGCTCGATACCGCAGATGGAAGCGACGAGCGCGTTGGTGGTGTGGGGAACGACCGCGTAGGCTCGCTCGGCGAACAGGCTCTTCTTCGAGAGCTCGTCCAGGAAGGGCGTCGTCTTGAGGACCGGGTTGTAGGGCGTGACGGAACGGGCACGGGTCGATTCCATGTGGACTATGACGACGTTGCGCTTGCGGGTCTCCTTCGTCTGCTCCAGCTTCGTATTCGTGGGCAGGTCCTCGCGAACCTCTTCGGCGTCCACGTATGGCATCCCGCCACCCGCCGGACCCTCGACTTCCGACACGGCCACGTTGACGAACGCGTCCCTCGCGAAGGTCTCGCTCGCGCCCGCCGGCCCCCCACCGGGCAGAAGCGCCAGGGAGAACAGGGCGTATGCCACCATGATGGTGCCGCCGAACGCGATCCAGGGCGCCCTCGTTGGTCTGGCCTCCATCCTCGGCCAACCCCTCTGGCGGCCGAGGGACCGCGTCAGCAGCCGGGGTCCGAAGAGCATGTAGAGGAGGGTGGTCAGGACCACGGCCACGAGGCCGGGCGTGACCTCGCTGAAGACAATGGCTCCGATCTCGCCGGGCGATGAGAGGAAGAACAGTATCGTGGGAGCGTCTAGCGCCGAGCCGGTTACCTTGTAGAACTGGTGGGCGGCCGTCGTGATTAAGGCTACCAGGACAGTCACCGCGTGAAACGCCCCGATGACGAACCACCGCACGATTCCTATCCTCGCAACCGCAAACAGCCCGATCCACAGCAGAGCATACCCCAGGTTGAACAGCAGATCCGAGCGCATTAGTGTCACGCTCCCCAGGAGCCCGTGATCGTCGGGTAGTGAGGCGACCCGGATGACCTTCAAAGTGAGGTTATAAAGGATGAAAGGCACGAGTAGAGCAGAGACGTAGACCCAATCTCGAAGGCTCAAGACCAGCCGCGCTCTCCCGGACGTGTGCGGATTGTACTCCGGTCGCTGCATGGAACGCGGGAGAATTTAACAGAGAGTTCACAAATGGCGCGAATGTTGGCCGGACGGAGCGATCGGGCCGGATGCTATACTCGGATGCCGTGGAGATTCTGACCGTAATGCGTGGATGGAGCTGGTGGCACTACGCGGTAGCCGCCTCAGCGGCTGTCGCCTGGGCGATCCTCTCCGGGACGCCGACGGACATCGTCGATACCCCGCTCTTCGTCCGGATGACGCCCGTGGTGTGGTGGGACTACCCGTTCTGGGCAGCCGGCGCGATCCTGGTCGGTCTGCTGGCGGCGACTTACGTTCCGGCGGCGGGCATGGAGCGTCTCGACAGCACTCAGGGAGAGAAACTCCTTGGAGGCGGGCTTCTCTCGGTTTTCGCGGTGGGGTGTCCAGTCTGCAACAAGCTGGTGGTGCTCGCTCTGGGAGCCGAAGGCGCCATGACGTACTTCGCTCCCCTGCAGCCGCTGCTGGGCTTTCTCTCCGTGGGGTTGTTGCTCTACGCCTTGCGCGCGCGGCTGGCCGGCGCGGAGGCCTGCCCGGCTGACTTACCTGAAACAGAGGGCCGGATGGGAGGATCTGCATGAAGCGTCTGTTTATATCTGTCGTGCTTCTCGGAACGCTGCTCCTCGCGGGATGCGGAGGACAGGCGGATAACCAGGCAGGAGCGCCGGATGAGGTCAAGCAGGCGCCTAGGGAGACGACCGAAAAGGCAGCGCCGCCGGACTCCGAGAGCGTGGGAGAGAAGGTCTCGGTTCCCGGAGGCTCTTTCACGCGACTCCCGCCAGGCGAACTTAAGAGCGCGCTTGAAGATAAGGACTTCACGTTCGTCAACGTCCATATTCCTTTCGAGGGCGACATCTCCGGTACGGACCTCTCTATACCTTACGATGAGATCGGACAGAAAAAGAACCTCGACCGCCTACCGGGAAAGGACGCGCGCATCGTGCTCTACTGCCGCAGCGGCTCGATGAGCTCCGAAGCCGCGCGCACGCTCGTCGAGCTCGGCTACGAGAACGTCCAAGACCTGGATGGGGGCATGATCGCCTGGGAAGAGGCCGGCTATGAGTTGAAGGGGGTATAGAGGCCACACCCCGACGGGGTCGGTGCGGGTCAGCTCCTGAAAACCTTCCTGTTCCTTTCCTCGATCTCCACCGCAGGCAACGGCCTCGGAGGCGGTCCCGCCACCACCTCCGCTCCCTTTGCTGGGTCGAAGGTCCCACCGTGGCACGGACAGACGAGCTTGCGAGTGTCCGGCTTGTAGGCAACCGGGCAGCCCTGGTGCGTGCAGACGGCCGAGTAGGCAACGAACCTTCCGTCCGCGAGGCGCACGAGCACCTCTGCCTGGCCTGTCTCGGCGTTGGTGTAAGACACGGCGGAGTTGGTCTCTACGCTGCTCGCCGCTGCTATGGCCTCTCTTGGCGCGACCCGTGGACCGGAGGTCGCTTCCGATCCACCCGTGACGGGGCGTCCAGCGGTGGTCCCGTTGCTGCAACCGGCAAGCACGGAGCCGCCGGCCACGCCTAACCCGAGCGCGACCGCCGTCCGAATGAACAGCTCTCTCGATACGCGTTCGTCACCCATCTCTTTGCCCAAGGAGTTTATGTCCTGTACCGGATACGTACGCAGAAAGGCCAATCTGGTTGCACTCGCCGAATCCAGCGCAGCGGAGGGATTTATCGTTTCGAAAACAGTGTTACGCCGAGGAGGCGCGCTCCATATACCTCCTCCAAACAATAGCAATAGAAGTGGGACGAGCATCCAATCGATGCTCGTCCCACAAGGGTCTTGGTCCTAAGATGGCTATCTAACGCTACGAGCTACGGCTTCACTCGCAACAAGGGCATTCGCACTCCGAGCACGGGGTGCCGCAGCACGCCCCGCCGCACTCACAACCCCCACAGTAGCAACCATCTGTGCAGCAGCTATCTTGGCTCCTCATCTTCACCTCCTTTGGTTACTGCTTCCAAGCATCCGCAGAAGCTCGCGTCTTCGCAGTACCGTTCCGAGAGCATGCGACTCTTGAGCGAGTTGGCGCGTTCATGATAGTAGAGGAGACCCTCCCGGAAGGCTGAAAGTTCGGCGATCTTCCGCTCGGTATCTGCTATCTTCTCCGCCAATACCTCCGCGATGCGCGGGAAGATTTGACCCTCGTTACATTCCTCGGCCACGCCGACCAACTCGACTATCTCTTGGATGGTCAACCCCAAGAGCTTCGCCCGTTTGACGAACTCGAGCTTCGCCACCTCCTCCTCGGTATAGAGGCGGTAGCCAGCCTCCGAGCGTCCCGCAGGTTCGACGAGCCTGCGTCGCTCGTAGTAGTGGATACGCTTGACGGGAAGCCCTGTTCTCTCGGAGACTTCGCCGATCGTGAGTGCTTGTGTTCGCGCCTCGTCCATATTCTGAGGCGAGTGTAAACCCTCTACCGTAGTAGAGGGTCAAGGAGGAGTGGATAGTTTTGTAATGCCCTCTAAAGAGGGATGGCCCGAGGCCGCCGAGCACAACCTCGTACCCTTGACGACGACCGAAGGCCATCCTACCATATGTTTCGATAATTGTTCAAATATAGGAGTACACGATGGTCGAGAGCATGGTCGAGGAGCCCGGCGGGGTCGGGCGGGTAGCGAGCGAGGGCGTCTGCGAGGTGGATCTGGTCCACCCCGAGGCTGTGCGCAGGGTTCGCGAGGCCCTGCCCGATGAGGCGGCGACGCGTGGGGCGGCCGAGGTGTTTGGGATGCTTTCAGACCCGACGCGCGCGCGGATCGTCTGCGCCCTTTCGGTCGAGGAGCTGTGCGTGTGCGACGTGGCGGCGGTGGCGGGGCTCTCGGTTAGCGCCGCGAGCCACCAGCTCAAGAGGCTGCGGGACCGCGGGGTCGTGGATTACCGCAAGGAGGGCCGCCTGGCCTTCTACCGCCTCGTGGACGAGCACGTCCGCTCCCTCATGGAGGAAGGCGTGGGGCGGGTACTCGCGAAGGGGGCTTAGGGCCGTGATGGAGAACGAACTGCGCGCGGCGGTGCCCGAGGGGGCCGAAGACCGCGACGACGAGGTAGAGGAGTTCGAGGGACCCTGGTACGCCTTCCCGCCCGCACGCAACGCCCTGATCTCGGGCGTGCTGCTACTCGCGGGGTGGCTGGTCGGGCGGTTCACGGAGGCCCCCGCCTACGTCCCCGTCGCCATCTTCGTCCTAGCCATCCTGATCGGGGCCTATTATTGGGCGCGCGAGGGGTGGGAGGAGTTCGTAGAGGAGCGGGAGATCGGTATCGAGGCACTAATGGCCACCGCCACTGTCGGGGCGATGATCCTGGGCGAGTGGTCCGAGGCCGCGTTCCTGGTCTTCCTCTTCGCTGCCGCGGAGGCGACCGAAGAGTACACCTACGCCCGCACCCGGACCGCCATCCGCTCGCTGCTCGACCTCGCCCCGGAGACCGCGACGCGCTTCGTACCCGAAGACGGGCGAGAGGAGGAGGTCAGGGCGGAGGAGTTGGCGGTGGGCAACCTCTTCCTCGTCAGGCCCGGCGAGAGGATTCCGACGGACGGGGAGATAATCGAGGGCGCCAGCAGCCTGGACGAGTCCGCGGTCACGGGCGAGTCGGTGCCGGTGGAGAAGGGCGAGGGGGGGAAGGTCTTCGCTGGGACCATCAACACTACCGGATCGCTGAAGGTCCGCGCGACGACGCCCTTCGAGTCGAACTCGCTTCAGAAGATCATACACCTCGTCGAGGAGGCCCAGGGCGTCAAGTCTCGCGCTCAGCGCTGGATAGACCGCTTCGGTAACCGCTACAGCCCCGCCGTCCTCGTCGGGGCGCTACTGTTGCTCGTCGTCCCTCCGCTCCTCGGCGGTCCCTTCGACACTTGGTCATACCGCGCGGTGGTGCTCCTGGTGGCGGCCGCGCCGTGCGCTCTGGTCATGTCCACTCCGGTGGCGGTGGCCGCGGCGATAGGCCGTGCAGGAAGGGAGGGCGTGCTTATAAAGGGCGGGATACACCTGGAGAACCTCTCGAAGCTCAAGGTCGTTGCTTTTGATAAGACCGGCACCCTCACCCGCGGCAAACCCGTGGTCACCGACGTGATCCCGGCGAACGGCGACCCCGACGGCATGCTGCGCGCCGCCGCGAGCGTCGAGCGCTACAGCGAGCACCCGCTGGCCCGGGCCATCGTGGAGCGGGCCAGCTCGGAAGACGTCCCCCTCGCCGGGGCGCGCGGCTTCGAGTCGCTCACCGGCGCAGGCGCCAGAGCGCGGCTCGACGGCAGGACGGTCTACGTCGGCAGCCCCGCGCTGTTCCGCGACCTGGGCGTCTCCCTGGACGGGGCGCTTGAAGAGATCGGGCGCCTGCAGGAGGAGGGGAAGACGGTCGTCCTGGTCGGGGACGAACAGCGCGTGGAGGGACTGCTGGCGCTGCGCGACGAGCCCAGGGACGTGGCCAAGCGCGCCGTCGAGGACCTGCACGGGATGGGCTACCGGGTGGCGATGCTCACCGGGGACAACGAGCGCACCGCCAAAGCCATCGCCAAGGAGCTCGGCATCGACGACGTGAGGGCCGATCTCAAGCCCGAGGACAAGGTGGACGCCGTCAAGGAGCTGGAGCGCGAGTACGGACCCGTTGCGATGATCGGGGACGGCATAAATGACTCGCCGGCTCTGGCGACCGCGACCGTCGGGATGGCGATGGGGACGGCGGGCACCGACGCGGCGATCGAGGCCGCCGACGTGGCGCTCATGGGCGATGACCCCCGTAAGGCGGCTTATGCCCTCAGGCTGGCGAAGAGGAGCCAGGGGATAAGCCTGCAGAACATCGTCTTCTCGATCTTGGTCCTGGCCGTCTTGATCCCCGGCGCGGTCCTCGGCGTGCTTGGCATCGCCGTCGCCGTCTTTGCCCACGAGGCCTCGGAGCTTCTGGCCGTCGCCAACGGCCTGCGCGCGGCGCGGCGGGTCGCTTGAACAAGGTCGCCTGAAGGAGGTCGATGGTATGTCCGGCGCGCAACCAAAAGCTGCCGTCTCGTCCGCGGAGACCGCGCCCGGCGGGACACGCGAGCACCCCCTGTGGTTGCTGCTCGACGCGCGCAGGGCCAGGAAGGGAGGCCCGGAGGCGATCGAGCGTCGCCGGCGCGCCCGTCTCGCCGCGATGGTGGCCTTCGCGCGCGCCAACTCGCCTTACTACCGCGAGCTCTATCGGGACCTGCCGGAGAAGGTAGAGGACCCCGCGCTCTTGCCGGTCACCTCCAAGAAGGCGCTGATGGCGCGCTGGGAAGCGTCGTCGCTGGAAGAAGGCATCTACGCCGGCATCGACGCCATCTCCGACGGGAGCACCATCT
>CALMWA010000098.1 GCA_937873125.1 uncultured Actinomycetes bacterium
CGGGTCAGGCAGTCGCGGCGGTTCAGGTCGTCGCGGTGCTTGCTACAGTACTGGCAGCGGTAGTTGTCGCGGGCGAAGAGGATCGTGTTGGTCACGTGCCGGCGCAGGCGACGGGGTATCTCGACGAACTTGATCAGCCGGATAACGAGCGGATACGGGTACTCGGCACGCTCGGAGCGGAAACGCCGGTCCAGGTTCGCCTCCACGATCTCGGCTTTTTCGGAGACGACGAGGACGATAGCCCTCTTGACCGGAACCAGGGCCACGGGCTCGTAGCTGGCGTTGAGCGTCAGGCATCGTGCCACGCCCGCATTCTAACATAAGGAAATGCTTGACTGCGTAAAATCCGCGTTACAAAGCTAGAAAGTGGCCCGCTAAAGCCCTCGCTCCACCGGAACACCAGTCTTGGAAGCTCCTATTACCGCCTCCAGTATCGGCGCCGCGGAGCCGCGTAATGGGTCGGCGGCGGGCAGCCCGATCTCGTCGGACACCCGCGCTATGAACTTTTCCGCTTCGGCGTCGTCGAGGCCCCTGGTGTTGACGCTGACGGCGACGACCGGCGCGGGCTTGACGAGGGCGGCGACTTCCTCGTACAGCCGGACGGCGCGGGCTGGGGTCGGGCGGGGGACGAGGTTCATTATTTTCTCGTCCGAGGCGTCGCAGCAGAGGATGAGGCAGTCCGGGCAGGAGCCGTGCAGCAGGCCGAGGGTGACGCCGGAGTAGGCCGGATGTCCGAGAGAGCCCTGGCCCTCCACCAGGATCAGGTCCGGCGAAGTCTCCGCGGCCCGCAATACGAGCTGCTCCGCCGCGCCGGCGATAAAGTCGGAGACTACGGCGTCCACGCACACGCCCCACCCGGCGATAATGATGCCGGTCTGGCCCGTCGCCACGAACCCGGCGCTGAGACCAGCCTCCTTCGCGGCGCGCTCTATCTCCAGGGTCGCGGTCATCTTGCCGATGGCGCTGCTGGTCCCGACGGTCAGCGCAACCTTCGGCGCCACGTCCAAAGCGGCGCCGGAGAAGAGCGGTATCTCCAGCGGCGGCCGGCGCACGTCCCAGACGTTCTTGCCGGGGAAGAGCGGCGCGAGACGCTGGTGCAGGCCGCTGATCAGCTCGATCCCCATGTTGGCCGCCATCCGCAGGGTCTCCATCCACTCCTCGGGCAGCCGTCCGCCCGGTGGGGCGAGGCCGACCAGGATGGCGGTCGGCGAGTAGGAGAGAGCCTCTTCAAACGTTCCGACTATCGGGGCGTCGCGGCGCAGGCTCGGCATCACCTCGAGGACCCGCTTTCCGGCGAGCGAGGAGTCCATGACGGCGACGACCTCGTCTTTACCGTAGCGCAGGAGACCGTGGGCGGTCTTGGCGTTGGTGTCCAGAAAGCGGCCCTCGGCGAGTATGGCGTAGCGGCGCTCCGGGGCCTGGGCCGGCATCATCGCGGCTCCACCCCGAGGCCGGGGGTCTCCGGGAGAAGAATCCTACCTTTCTCGTACCCGAGGCCGGAGTACGGATCGTCTGCGAGGAGCATCGAGCCGTCGAGGTCCACGTAGTCGGCGAGGCCGGAGAGCTGGGACGCCGCCGCTATCCCGAGCGAGGTCTCGACCATGCAGCCGAGCATGACTAGCATCCCGTGGGCGCGGGCGGTGTGGATCATCGCCAACGCACCCCGGATGCCGCCGCACTTCGCCAGCTTGACGTTCACGCCGCTCACGCATCCCGCGAGTCCTGGAACGTCGACAGCGATGATGGCGCTCTCGTCAGCGATCACGGGTACGGGTGCTGCCGCTTCGGTGGCGGCCTGTAGTGCCCGCGGTCCTTCGGCGGCGGGGACGGGCTGCTCGATCAGCTTTACTCCAATCCCCGCCAGCTCCCGCACGACCGCCAGGGCTTCCTCCGGTGAAAACGCCTCGTTCGCATCCACCCAGATGTCGGCCTCCGACGACTCCGCGACCGCCCGCACGGTCTCGATGTCTTCCTCACCACCGACTTTCATCTTTAGGATCGGGTAAGAGGCGAGCCGTTCGGCGTGCGCCAGGGTCGTCTCGCGGCTGGCGATGCCCAGAGTATAGGCGGAGACGGGCGCGGGCCGGGCGAGGCCGAGCAGGCGGTAGACGGGCACGCCGAGCCGCTTCGCGGCCAAGTCGTGCAGGGCACCGTCGAGGGCGGCTTTCGAGGCCGGCGGGAGATGGCCGTTCGCCGCGAGCGTCCCTTCGATATCCCAGGGGTCCTCGACCCGGACGGACCGCAGAGCTTCGACCGCGCTATCCGCATCCTGGCCGTAATGGGCCGTGGGAGCGGCCTCGCCCCGGCCGTTCGCGCCATTCCCTTCTAGGGTGAGGATCACGCGCTCGAACGCATCGTGGGCGCTACGGGCGATGGCGAAGGTCCGTTTCGTGTGGACCGTTATCTTCTCTACCGTGATCCGCATGCGTCTCCCCCACTCCGTCCGCCAAGCCTGAGGCGCATTCTAGCGGTATGACGCCGATTCTTTCCATACGGGGACGCCCTTTGTTAAAGCCTTGTTAAAAGGGTGAAGCCCGGCAACCCGGCGTTTATACTGCGGGGTGTCGACGAAGTTTTTGGAGGTTACGCTTGGCGGGGAGCATTGCGGAGATCCTGATAGTAGAGGACGATGAGGTGATCATGGGCACCCTCGCCTACAACCTCTCACGCAACGGTTTCGGCGTGAGCCAGGCGACCTCGGGCGCGGAGGCTCTGCGAATGGCCCGCAAGATGCGCCCGGATTTGATCCTCCTGGACCTGATGCTGCCCGGCGAGTCCGGGATACAGGTGTGCGAGCGAATCCGGGAGCGGGACCAGGGCGTGGTCATCGTCATGATCACGGCGAAGGATGCCGAGGAGGACAAGGTGCGCGGCTTCGAGGTCGGCGCGGACGACTACGTTACGAAGCCTTTCGGGATGAAGGAGCTCGTCGCGCGCATCAACGCGAACCTGAAGCGCTCCGACGCGGGTCATCGCGGCAAGATCCTGGAGGCCGGAGACCTCCAGTTGGATACGAAGAACTTCACCGCCAGCGTCCACGGCGAGCCGCTACCGCTGCGCTTGAAGGAGTTCGAGCTTCTGGCGGCGCTGGCGGGCGCGCCGGGCGAGCTCAGGAGCCGGGAGGAGCTGGCGAAAGAGGTCTGGGGACACGCGGGGGTCGGTTCCTCGCGCACCATAGACGTACACATCCGGCGCATCCGGGCGGCGCTTTCGGAGAGATCCGCCTACGAGTTTATCCACACCGCGCGCGGCCTCGGCTACCGCTTCGACGCGAAGCCGGTAGCGAAGGCCGGCGTGGGCGCGCCCTCCACGGAGTAGCGGGTGGCGCTCGACCCGGAGAGCGTGGATTCAAGGCCCATCAGCCCCTCGGAGCTGCTGCGGGTCAACAAGATCCGGCGCGACTTCGTCGCCAACGTCTCCCACGAGTTGAAGACCCCCGCCACCAGTCTGAAACTGCTCGCCGAGAGCCTCGAAGACTGTATTGACGAAGACCCGGTCCAGGCTCGCTTCTTCGCCGGCCAGCTAAAGAGCGAGACCGAGCGCCTCGCCCAGCTCATAACGGATCTCCTGGACCTCGCCCGCCTGGAGAGCCAGGAGCAAACCGAGTACCCAAACCTTGTGGACGTGAGGATCGTACTGATGACCGTGCTGGCGCGCATGCGGCGCGTAGCCCGGCGCAAGGATATAACCTTGCTCTGGAAGCGGTTCGGCAAGGCCGCCCAGTACACCGTCCTGGGAGATGAGACGCAGCTCACCTCTATGTTCACGAACCTCGTGGACAACGCCATAAAGTACACGCCGCCAGGGGGAAGGGTCGAGGTTACGGGCGGGATGGACGAGCGCGAGATCATCATCAGCATCTGCGACACCGGCATCGGCATCCCGGAAGGCAAACTCTCCCGCATCTTCGAGCGCTTCTACCGGGTGGACAAGGCCCGCCCCAAGGCGACCGGCGGTACGGGCCTCGGCCTGAGCATAGTCCGCCACGTCGCCGAGAACCACGGCGGACGCGTGGACGTAGAGAGCACTATCGGCGAGGGCACCACTTTTACCGTTTACTTGCCTCGCGGGTAGAATCGCGCGACGGCCTTTACGAAAGTCGATCCATGATTAGGGAGCACATCTCTCCCCGAGTAATCCTGGGTCGCGTATATCTCGTAGAATACCTCGACACGTATTAAACATGCGTAGCTCGTTGCCGAACCGCACTGGAAGCAAGGGCTACTAAAGCAATCGGTCCATTTGAGCGATAATAGAGAGTTACGGGCGTGGCCGCTGGGTGTTGGCAGCTTACCGAGTACGCGAGGCAAGAGAGAAAATGACAATAGCGCGAAAGTTATGGATCGGGTTCGGGATCTTGATCCTGCTTCTTCTGTTCGGCGGTCTCGCCGTGGCGAGCAGCGTGGGATCTATAGGCGACGCGTTGAACAGGATAACCGACCATGAGGAACCTTCGAACGCCGCTTCCTATGAGATGGAGATCAACACCGTCGAGTTTAGCGAAGACGTACTGACCTATCTGAACACCGGCGAAAAGCGATACCGGGACAAGGCGAGCGAAGACAAAGGTGAGTTCGAGAGCGCCAGAGACGACTATGAGAGCCTGATCGATACCGCGGAGGAGAGAGCGTTTGTGGATCGTATCGAGAATCTCTCCAGCGATTATTACGCCCTCGGCGAGAGCCTTATGAAGGTTGGACGCGAGCAAGACGAGGAGATCGTTCGAGTCGATGAGAATCTAGCCAAGACAGATGATTATCTAGAGGAGATTCTGGCTGACTCAGAGGCCGAGTCCCCCAACGACCCCGAGAAACTGTTGACGATATCGAGGCTGGAAACGCAAGCCGGCGAGACAAGCGGCTACCTGCAGAGCTACCTGCGCGCCCAGAAACCAGAGTACCGAGACCTTGCGCTCGAGAACATCGAGGGGTTCCGGCAAGACCTCGAAAGCCTACAGGGTTTCTCGTTGAGCGCCTCCGAGAAGAACAACGTCGATAATATGGAGCAACTGTTAGAGGAAACCTCGGATCTGACGGACGCCATCATCTCCCAGGACCTCCTGATCCGCGACACGCAAACACGGTTCGCAGACCTTCAAGTAGATTTGGACAACATCCTCGACGACGAAATACAGTTGAAATCCCGCGAGCATCTGGCCGAGGCGGATCAGGCCGCGAAGAAAGAACTGAGTGACGTATACGAGGCGCTGATCGCCCTGCTGCTCCTCAGTCTCGCAGTCGGAATAGCTTCCGCGTACTTCATCAGCCGGGGAATAGTCCGGTCCGTCAAACAACTGAGGGATGGAGCGCGCAGGGTCGAGTCGGGCGATATGGAGCACAGGATCGAGCTCGACACCACCGACGAGTTGGGCACGGTCGCGGCGGCCTTCAACGAGATGATGGACAGCCGCCGCGAGGCCGACGTGGCGCTTCAGGAGAGCGAGAACAGGTTCCGGGGCCTCTCAGACGCCACTTTCGAGGGCGTCGCGATAACCGAAGCCGGCAAGATCCTTGAGACAAACCGGGCTTTCAACGAGATGTTCGGATACGAGCCTTCTGAGGTCGTCGGCATGTACGTGCTGGACGTCGTGGCTCCCGAGTATCACGAGTTGGTTCGGGCAGACATGGCATCTGGTCTTGGGGAATCCTACGAGGCGGTGGGCAAGAGAAAGAACGGCGAGCATTTCGACCTGGAGTTACGCGGTAAGACCTCCACCTACCAGGGCCGGACCGTCCGAATGTCCACCGTGCGCGACATCACCGAGCGCAAGCGGGCCGTGGAAGCCCTGCGGGAGAGCGAGGAGCGGCTCCGGCTGGCGCTGGAAGCCGGCCGGCTGGGTGCCTGGCATCTCGACCTGACGAGCGGCGAATTCGTCTCCTCGCCCCAGGCGAATGTCATGCACGGTCTCTCCGCCGAGGATCGGCTAGACAACCAGGGAGCGATGGATGCGGTGCACCCGGATGATCGGGAGGCCGTCGCGGAGAAGGTAGAACGAGCGATCTCCGAAACAGACTCCTACGAGGCCGAGTACCGCGTCATATGGCCTAACGGATCCATCCGGTGGCTCCGCGCCCGTGGGGGAGTTTACGGCCGAAATGGCGACCGCAGCGGAGGACGCTTGATCGGGATCGTCCGAGACATTACGGAAGGGAAACAGGCGGAACAAGAGCTACGCAAGAGCGAAGCCCGCACCCGAGCCCTCGCGGAGACGGCGACCGACGCGATCATCACCATGACCGCCGACGGCCTGATCCGCTCTTTCAACCCCGCCGCCGAACGAATCTTCGGCTACACGGCGGAGGAGGCGATTGGGCAGCCCCTGCGTATGCTGATGCCCGAGCGGTTCAGGGGATCTCACGAGAGAGGTCTCCGCGAGTACCTCGGGGGCCGCGAGGCCCACGTGATGGGCAAGGGTCCGGTCGAGCTTGCAGGACTCAGAAAAGACGGCGTCGAGTTCCCGCTGGATCTCTCACTCGGGGAGATGCGCGAGGGCGACGACATCCTCTTCACCGGTATCATCCGCGACATCACAGAGCGTAAGAGGGCCGAGCGGAGACTGGAGGCGCAGTACACTACGACGCGCATCCTGGAAGAATCCACCACGCTCGAAGAGGCGTCACCGAAGATCCTCCAGATAATCTGCGAGAACCTCGACTGGGAGGTCGGTGAGCTCTGGGAGATCGACCCCGGCGCGGAGGTTCTACGCTGCACCCAGAGCTGGAGCGCTGCCTCCGTGGACGCTTCGGAACTCGAAGAAGATCTCCGTTGCCGCAGATTCGAGCGCGGAGAGGGATTGCCTGGACGCATCTGGGAGAGCGGTGAGCCGGCCTGGATCGCGGACGTCACCGAGGAAGACAATTTCGCAAGAGCCGACCTCGCCGCCGGGGCCGAACTTCGCGGGACCTTCGCGTGTCCCATCTTGTTGCAGGGGGAGGCGCTGGGCGTGATGTGCTTCCTGAGCCAGAAGGTTCGTGAGCCGGACGATGCGGTGCGAGAGACATTGGGCACCATCAGTACTCAGATCGGCCAGTTCATCGAGCGCCGGCAGGCGGAAGAAGAGTTGCGCGAGGCGGAGGAGCGTTTCCGAAGCGCCTTCGACGACGCAGCAATCGGTATGGCTCTCAACGGACCGGATGGGCGTTTCGTCCAGGTCAATCGCGCCCTGTGCGAGATGCTCGGCCGCTCCGAAGAGGAGTTGCTGGCGTCCACGTTCAGAGACATCACCCACCCCGACGACGTCGACACCAGCGTGGAGTACGTACGGAAGCTAAAGAGTGGCGAGATCGACAGTTACCAGTTGGAGAAGCGCTACCTGCACGCCGACGGGCACGTGGTCTGGATCTCCCTGGGCGTCTCGGTGGTGAGAGACGCGGAGGGCCGGCCACTCTACATGGTCGCTCAAGTGCAGGACATCACCTCCCGCAAGCAGGCGGAGGAGCAGTTGCGAGCTTCGGAGGCCGAGTTGCGGGCGCTCTTTACGTCCATGACCGACGTCATCCTGGTGCTCGACGCCGAGGGACGCTACCTCAAGATCGCGCCGACCAACCCCTCGCTTCTGTACAAACCGGCTTCGGATCTCGTCGGCAAGACGCTGGACGAGGTAATGCCGCCGGAACAGGCGAGCGTCTTCAAGAATCACATCGAGCATGCCCTAGAGTCTCAGCAGCCGGTCAATACAGAATACAGCCTGCATATCGGCGACGAGGAGATCTGGTTCGCCGGGACCATCTCGCCAATGGACGAAGACTCGGTCGTCTACGTCGCCCGCGACATTACGGAACGCAAGCAGGCCGAGAGGGCAGTGAAGGAGAATGAGGAGAGGTTCCGGGCCATAGTCGAGAACACCCAGGAGTGGGTTTGGGCTCAGGACCTGGAGGGTGTCACCACCTTCAGCAACCCGGCCATACAAGACATCCTCGGCTACGCACCCGAGGAATTGGTGGGGGAAAATATCTCCTCCCTCATGCACCCCGACGATTACCGGGAGTTCGCCGGGTTGCTACCGACGCTGGCCGCCGAGAAGCGTGGCTGGACCGGCTACATCGTGCGCTGGCGGCACAGGGACGGCTCCTACCGCTACGTGGAGAGCAACGCGACGCCGATCTTCGATGCGGACGGCGAGGTCGTCGGGTACCGGGGCACTGACCGGGATATCACGCAGCGCAAGCGTTTGGAGGAGGCGCAGGCCGAGCAGGTCCTCCAGGCGAAGCTGCGCGCCGACGTAGGTGTGGCTCTCACCAGGGGCGGCGAGTTGGAGGAGGTCCTGCAACGGTGCACCGACGCCATAACCCACCGTTCCGGGGCTGCCCTGGCGCGTATCTGGACGCTCAACGAAGAAGAGGCCGTGCTTGAGTTGCGGGCCAGCTCGGGGCTGTACGAGGGCACCGAGGGGTTCCTCAGCCGGGTGCCGGTCGGCGAGAAGATCGGGCGCATCGTCCTCGAACGCGAACCCTACCTAGTGAACGACCTCTCCACGGACCCGAACTTCACCGCCAAGGACTGGGCCGAGCGGGAGGGGCTGGTCGCCGCCGCCAACTACCCGCTCATAGTCGAAGACCGGCCCGTCGGCGCCCTGGCTCTCTTCGGCAGCGAACCGCTCCCACAGGGCGTACTCGACGGCATGGACTCAATTGCTTACGCTATCGCGCAGGGGATCGAGCGCAAGCACGTCGAGGAAGAGATCAAGCACCTCAACGAGACGCTGGAGCAACGCGTCGAGGAGCGCACCGCGCAGCTCGCGGAGGCGTTCGACGAGATTCGAGAGAGAGAGGAGCAATACGAGCTAGTTCTCGAAGGCTCAAACGACGGCTTCTTCGACTGGGACATCCCGAAGGGCGAGATATTCTGGAACGACCGCCTCTTCGAGATACTCGGCCTCTCGCGCGAGAGCTTCACCCCGACGCTGGACGGCTTCTTCGACCTGGTTCACCCGGAGGACCGCGAAGGATACGGGTGGAGCCTGGACTACTATCTCGCCAACGGCGGAGACTTCGAGCGGGAGGTCCGGCTCCGTCACTCCTCCGGCGAGTACCACTACTGCCTGGTTCGGGCCACGGCCCAGCGCGACGAGAACGGGGCCGCCTACCGACTTGCGGGACCGCTCAGAGACATCACCGAGCGCAAGCGGACGGAAGAAGAGATCCGGAACTTGAACACGACGCTCGAACATCGCGTCGAGGAGCGCACCGCGCAGTTGGAGAGTACGATCCACGATCTGGAGTTGGCGCGGGTGGAAGCCGAGGCCGCGAGCCGCGCCAAGAGCGACTTCCTGGCGAACATGTCCCACGAGATCCGAACCCCCATGAACGGCGTTATCGGGATGACGGACCTGCTCATGGATACTCCACTAGACCCCGAACAGCGAGATTACGCTCAAACGGTCAAGCTCTCCGGTGAAAACCTGCTGGTCATCATCAACGACATCCTCGACTTCTCGAAGATAGAGGCCGGCAAGCTGCGGATAGAGACTATAGATTTCGACCTTCGGTTGGCCGTGGAGGACGTGGTGAGCCTGCTAGCCGAGATGGCTCACGAGAAGGGGCT
>CALMWA010000099.1 GCA_937873125.1 uncultured Actinomycetes bacterium
CTCCACGACCTCCATTGAGGACCGGATGGGTGCGCCGCAGAACTCTTCGGTTACGCCGAGAGACTCCAGGATCTCGACCTGTCCCTCCGCCGTAGCCCCTCCGTGGCTCCCCATCGACGGCACGATGAACGGCTCCGCTCCCATCTCCTTGAGGATGGCGACGAGCGAACGCAGGATCACGTCTATCTCCGCGATGCCGCGGCTTCCGGCCGTCAGGGCGACGCTCATGCCAGGCTTGACGGTCGCGGAGATCTCCTCTCGCCCCAACTGTTCGCGCAACACCGTCTCGATATCCTCGACTCGCGGGCGCGGGAACTTCTGGCGGACCTTGACCAGCTTCGGAAACTCCACGGCTAACTCCTTTTGCTCTCTGCCGTAAGGTACTTTACAACCCCGAGAAGAACCCGGTGATCCGTTCGTTCGCCAACTCGGGCCTCTCGTAGTGGACGAAGTGTCCCGCCCCGTGTGCCGGCTCGAACTCGAAATTGGAGAAGTAGTCCTCGAGCCGGTCGGCCCATCTGATCTTCAAGATGGGGTCACTCTCGCCCCACAGGAAGTATGCTGGCACCTCGATCTTCGGTAGCTCTGGCGGCCCTTCGCGCATCATCTTCATCCTGGCCTCGCGCATGCCCACGTACCAGTCGAACCCCCCTTGCAGGTTCCCGGATTGCATGAAGTTGTCCACCCAGACTTCGAAGTCTCCGTCGAAGACGCCCGGTTCGTGCGCCCAGTGATCGAGGAAGTGCTTGAGGTAGATCGCGCAGGCCTCGCGGCTCGAACCCACGAGGTCCGCGGCCCACGGCTGCCGGTGGAAGGACTGGTACCAGATCTCCCCCACACTCTCAGGCTCCAGCCATCGCTTCCCGATTCCAGGATACGAGCAGTTGAAGAAGAACAGCCCGAGCACCCTCTCCGGGTACTCGGCCGCGAACCTCTGGGCCACGGCCGACCCGACGTCGTGGCCCACGATGCCGATCCTCTCCATCCCCAGAGCATCGGCGAGGCCGCGCAAGTCCTCGACCATATCTTCGAGTAGCCTGCTGGGAGGCTCCGGCAACCCCGGCTTCTCCGAATCCCCGAACCCCCGCAGGTCCGGGACGACCACGTCGAAGTGTTCCGCGAGCGCCGGTATGTTCTTGCGCCACACGTACCAGAACTCGGGCCAGCCGTGGAGCAGCACCAGCGGCGTCCCGGACCCGTGTCGAACGTAATGAACCCGTATGCCGTTCGCCTCGACGTACTCGTGGTTCCAGGCTGCCTCGCTCGACGCCATCCTCTATCCTTTCTTTTCCACGCTCTTCTCGGCTCCGGCAAGGGTGCGGGCGAGGTCGAGGGCGGCGCGCAGACTCTCCGGTTCGGCCTTTCCGGTTCCGGCGATGTCGAAGGCCGTGCCGTGGTCCACGCTGGTGCGGAAGAACGGCAGGCCGACCGTTACATTCACGCCGGTATCGAAACCCATGAGCTTGATCGGGATGTGGCCCTGGTCATGGTACTGCACCACCACGATGTCGTACGCGCCCGTCCGCGCTCGCATCATCACCGTATCCGGCGGATGCGGTCCCGTCGCGTCAATGCCTTCGTCCACGGCGGCGGCGACGGCCGGCGCTATCTGCTCCACGTCCTCGGTCCCGAAGAGCCCGTTCTCCCCGGCATGCGGGTTGAGACCGGCGACGGCTACCCTGGGGCTCTCGACACCGAGCTTCTTCAGGGACTCGTTGGCCAGACGGATCACGGCCAGCTCTCGTTCGGGTTTGGCGCGCTCGATGGCCTCCCGTAAAGAGACATGGGTGGAGACGTGGATGACCTTCAATTCGTCCGTGACGAGCATCATAGCGTAGTCTTTCGTGCCGGTCAGGCCGGCAAGTATCTCGGTGTGTCCCGGATACTTGTGGCCCGCCAGGTGCATGGCCTCCTTGTTAAGAGGCGCGGTGGCAATGGCGGCTACGCGTCCGGCGTTCGCAAGCTCCACCGCCTTCTCCACATACCGGAACGCGGCGTCTCCCGCGCGAGCATCCAGCTTACTGAACGGCAGGTCCTCTGGCAGGTCGGTCTCGGCCAGCAAGTCTACGGAGCCCGGCTCGAAGGCGGCATCCTCCGGCTCCTCGATTACGTTCAGGCGCAGCGGTAGATCCAGCAACCGAGCGGCGCGCTCCAGGATGGCGGCGTCGCCTACCACAAGGACCCGGTTCTGCTGGTGAAACTCGGGGGGGGCGAAGACCCTGGCTATGATCTCCGGCCCTATACCGGCCGGGTCTCCCATCGTGACGGCTATGAGGGGTGGCGTCATGGGTTCCTATTCTTCCCCGCTCCGAAGTAGCGTCCGTACCGCGTTTAGCAGTGTATCCTCCGTGCCGAAGGCACCGGCCTTCGTAACGACCCGGTAGGGGCGTGGCCCGATCATGGTCCCAACCGGAACCCCCGCCTCTACCTCTCCATCCAACCTTATACCCGATGCCCCGAGCCGCCGCGACACCCCCATCGCCGTGGAACCTCCCGTGAGCACCAGCGCGTCGAAGGCGTTGTCCCGCGCTAGGCGTTTGACCGCCTCCGCCAGAGACCCGACGAACGAGCCGCCGGAACTTGTTTTTCCTCTCTCCCCCGGCGAATGGAGGACCGCGCACCCTCCTGTGCGCAGCGCTTCGTGCGCCGTCCTCACAGCCCCCGTCACCGTACTGGGGCGGTCTACGCTCACGGGCGCCGCGACTTCGCCGTACTCCTCGATCAGCCGCCGCAATTGATCCCGCGCCACGCTGCTCAGGCTCCCGATCACGACCAGTACCCTGCTCGCGGCATCCGTTGCAGCACGCGAATCCTCAGCCCTCGGCCCCGGATACACGCTGCCCAAGGCACGCGCCAGCCCCGCCGAACCTGCCCACAACACGGCTGACGGGTCCGGGGCCGTTCGCACCAGAGCCTCCAGATCCGCGTCGCTCCCGGCGTCCGCGACGATACACTCGTTCTCTTCCAGCATCCGGCTGATGCCCTCGGGATCGGCCAGGTCTTCGAGGCTTATGGACGCCACGGACGAGAAAGAATCCCGCAACACGGTCGGTAGGTGTCCTTTGGTGACGGGAGTACGAGGGTCGTTTCGTATCTCGGTCTCGTGGACGGGGATGCCGTGGACTAGCTGCACGCCGTCTACGGTGGTGCGGCCAGCGGCAGGGAAAGCGGGCGCTACGACGGCGCGGTCGCGGCGGGTCGCTCCGAGGGCGGCGAAGAGTTCGGCGGCAATGGAGCCTCGCAGGGTAGAGTCGAGCTTCTTGTAGACGATGCGGGCGTGGCGGGCGGCGTGGCCGGCCTCGACTACGCGCTTCGCGGCGAAGCCGGCGGGTTTCGTGCGGGAGTCGGTGTCCAGAGCGACGGCATCGAAGTCCTCCGGCAGTGGTTCGCCGCGGAAGATCACGGCCGTCCGGTAGCCCGCGCGAAAGAGCTGCACGCCGGTGTCGGCGGCGCCGGTAAGGTCGTCGGCGATTACCGCTATCTCCATGATAGTGCCTTACTCAGTGCTCTACTGCGCGAGATAACCTCCGTCCACCGGCAGGATCGCGCCGGTGATGAACGACGCTTCGTCCGACGCCAGAAACAGTATTGCGTTGGCCACTTCGACGGGCTCGCCGAGCCGGCCTATCGGGTGGGCCTCTTTCATCGGAGCCTTATACTCCTCCGGCAGCGCAGCCACGGCCTCGGTGGTGATGGTGCCGGGCGCGACGGCGTTCACCCGGATGCCCCGGTCCGCCCACTCGACCGCAAGGTGCTTAGTGATGCCGGACGCGACGAACTTGGCCGGGCCATACGTGCTCTGCTCCTTCTGGCCCGCCAGCCCCGAGATCGAAGAGAGACACACGATGGAGCCGCCCCCGGTTTCGAGCATCGCCTCGACGGCGAACTTACAGGTCAGGAACATCCCCCGCCCATCCACGGCCATTACGTGATCCCAATCCTCCGGCGTCGCGTCCACGACGTTGTTGAGCGGTATGACCCCAGCATTCGCCACCAGCACATCCAGCCGCCCGAAACTCTCGACCGCCGCGGCGATGATCCTCCGCGCATCCTCCACCACCGACACGTCCCCAACTACAGCCTCGACCTCCACCCCATCACTCACCAGCCGCGCGCGCAGGTCTTCGAGACCGGCCTCGTCCACGTCGTTGACGACTAGCCGCGCCCCCTCGCGGGCAAACAACTCGGCGGTCGCCCGGCCGATACCTTTCGCCGCTCCCGTAACGACCGCAGACTTGCCGCGTAGCCTCCCCAACCCCGTCCCATTCTCGGTCACGCTGCCTCCTTCTTTGCACGAACCATTTCCCGGAATCAGGCTACCACAAAGCATCGAAGACTCGCGATCTTGTCGAGATTGCGACTGGCTACTTGACTGAAGTTCGCTCGTCACATATGCTTCTACGCGGGGAAATGGAACGATATTCCAAACTAGGGTAGTTTTATGGTTGCCACGGCGGGTTCGGCGAAGAATCTGGTGAGGGCGCTCGCGCTGCTGAAGGTGCTTTCGGGAAACCCTGGAGGCATGAGCCTGGCGGAAGTTTCGCGTGTCGGAGCGTTGCCGAAACCGACCGCCCACCGGCTGCTCTCGGTGCTCGCGGAGGCGGGTATGGTGCGGGAGACCGGTAGTGGAGGGTACGGCCTCGGGCCGGAGTGCCTGGTACTCGGCAGCGCGTTTCTGGATGGTCTGGACTTGCGCCGGGAGGCGCGGGAGATTCTGGAGGCGTTGGTCGAGCGTACAGGAGAGACCTGTCACCTGGGGATTCGAGACGGAGATCGGGTGGTCTACGTCGAGAAAGTGGAGAGTCCGCAGATGGTGCAGTTACGCTCCAGGATAGGGCTCATAGCGCCCCTACACACGACGGCGCTCGGGAAAGTGTTGCTGGCTTACGGAGAAGAAGCGGAAGTAGAGGCACTATTCGCGGCGGGCTTGGAGAAGAGGACCGCCAACACCATCACGGATCTGGACGAATTCCGGGTGAGGTTGGATCTCATACGCGAGAGCGGGTTCGCAGTGGACGATGTCGAGAACGAGGAGGGGATCAGGTGCGTAGCCGCTCCGGTCTTCGACCACGACGGGAAAGTGGTGGCGAGCATCAGCGTGTCGGGACCGGAGTACCGGGTACCGTCCAATCGACTCGAAGACCTGGGGAAGGAGGTAAGCGATGCGGCCCTGACCCTGTCACGAAGAATCGGCTACCACCGCGACATTTATAACCCAGGGGAGGAGAGCCGGCGGAGAAGAATACCATCGTCGAAGACAGCACTGGAGCTACGCAACCATTGAGGGAAGGGAGGTAGTCTCGTGGGAAGAGGAAGAGACATGGATCGGGATAGGCCCGTGGAGCCTGAGGAGGCCCGCGCGCACGGCAACGACCCGGACGCAGTCCGCATGGATGGAGGCGATTCGGGTGCCGGGACACAGCCAGGAGAGAGTGCGCCGCGAAGAGTAGGCGACATACGTGAGGAGCGAGAAGGGACGGACACCGAAGGGAGGACCGACCGAGACGCTCAGGAAGGTTGGAATATTCCGTCCAGAGTCCTGCCGCCGATAGGTTCCCGAGACCTGCCGGAGCCGATACCGGTGCGCAAGCTCCTGGGCGCGAGCGTGGTTATCCTCGCGACGGCGATGGGGTCCGGCGAGTTCGTAATCTGGCCGTACATCACCACACAGGTAGGGATAGCGTTCTTGTGGCTCGCGGCGGTCGGGTTCTTTATGCAGTTCGTCCTAAACATGGAGATCGAGCGCTACACTCTGGCCACCGGCGAGACCGCGGTCACGGGCTTCACCCGCTTCTGGAAGCCATGGGGCATCATCTTCGTACTGGGTGCCATCTTGCCGAACGCCTTCCCCGGCTGGGCGACTGGCGGAGCCGAGCTGTTCACCTATCTCTTCGGCTTCGGCAGTATCCCGGTAATCGCCTCCATAGTCCTCGTCGCCACGGCGCTCGCGCTGACACTCTCCCCGGTCATCTACCAAGCCCTGGAGAAGATCCAGATGGTGCTCGTCAGCATCATTGTAGTCTTCATAGTGGTCGGTGTAGTCGTCGCCACCGAGGCGGGGGCCTGGGCGAGCGTCGTCACGCAGATGCCTGCGAGCATCCCGAGGGTGCCTGGGGCCATCGCGGCGCTTGGAGCAGCGACGTTCCTGGGCGCCATAGCCTTCGCGGGCGCCGGCGGAGCCAACAACCTGACCCAGAGCAACTACATCCGGGACAAGGGCCTCGGGATGGGATCGCGCATGCCCAAGGTCGTCTCCCCGATCACCGGTGAGGAGGTGGCCGCCCCGTCTCTCGGGTACACCTTCCCGGTGAACGAGGAGAACATGCGCCGCTGGAGGACCTGGTGGAAGGTGGCCAACCGGGAGCACTTCATCACCTTCTTCGTCTTGGGCCTTGCGATGCTCCTCGCCCTCTCGGTGCTCGTCTGGTCGACCGTAGGCGGCGGAGTGGGCGGGGTTGAGGCGGACCTCGGGTTCATCGACAAGGAGGCCCAGATTCTTGGCAACCAGATAGGGGGCTGGTTCAGTAGCTTCTTCCTCTTTGCCGGGATGGTGATCCTTTTCTCGACCAGCATAGGCATCATGGACTACGTCAGCAGGCTCAGCGCCTCCGAGTTGAAGATCAGCTTCTTCCGCGATAGCCAAGTCGTGACGGAGAGCCGGATCTACTTCACGCTCGCGTGGGTCATCGCCATCGGGGGTTCGCTGATCCTCCTGGCCGGCCTCCAAGCCCCGCTCGTGCTGCTGATTATCTCCGCGTCGGGCGCAGGGGTCGTGATGTTCCTCTACTCGGGGATGCTCATCTGGTTGAACACACGGGCCCTGCCGGATCCCATCAAGCTCAAGGGCTGGCGTCTGGTGGCGATGTGGATAACCTTCCTCATCTTCGCGGTCCTCTCAATGTATCTGGTGTACTACCAGATCGCGTCCAACTTCTTTGGAGCAGGAGGATAGAGTAATAGTGGCGGTCGGTGTGCCGTTAACGGGGGAGCGCAGCCGGGGTGCTTAAACACCTCTGGCTGCGCTTCCTCGCGTTCACGGTGATCTTCATAATCCTGATGACGATAGCCTACCTTCTGGGGTTGCTGTAGCGGTGAGAGCCGTGTCCCTATAGTCGGTATGGAGCATAAAGGACAAGCCCTCTAGCAGTTCAAATGCAGATGTCGAGTAGCCGACGAGTGTAGGTCCCCCGAGTTGTCGAGTTCCTGAGATTCACAGGAGCCTCCAGAAGTAGTAGGCCACGACCAGCGCGGGGGCCGAGAAGGAGGTCAGCCACCCCAGGCCGCCACCCGAGATTTCTCCTCGTGCATGCTCGTGGCCACGAGTATGAAGCCCACGATGCTCACGATAGCCCAGAGATCCGCAAAGATGAACAAACCCAGGTACGTATCCCCTACCGGGTTCATCGGTCGTTGGCCTCGGACGGTGTAAACCATCGCTGGGCGATCAGCGTCGGGAGGATCGCGGTGAGCACGACAACGGTGACGAGCACGGAGAACTGCGTCTGGTCGATGATCCCAGCGTTGAGCCCGTAGAGAGAAGAGATCGTGCCGAAGGTGAGTCCGGTGCTCATCAGTAGTGTCGTGTACCAGGCGTCGCGGGGCACGTAGCGCCGCGCTACGGGGTAGACGCCGGCGATCTTGGGTACGAGCTTGACACCCAGGAGCAGCGCAACCAGCCCTACGTTGGCGACTACGGCGGACACCGAGATGTTCATCCCGCCTTTGAGGAAGAAGAACGGCGTCAGGAAGGCGAAGGCCACCACCCTGAAGCTCTGCAGCTGCGGGGGATACTTGTGGAAGACGCGCGCCACGGCCAGACCCAGAAGAAAGGCCGGAAGCACGGCGTGGCTTTGGGCGAGCTCCGCGAAGAACATCAGGGCGAGTAGTACCGCGAAGGCACCTTTGATCTCGGGCTCTATGACACGGTTGCCGTAGCGGCCGAAGAACCACGACTCCAAGCGCGGCATCAAGAAGAGTGCGGCGGCCGAGACCCCGACGAATGCCAAGAGCCAGGGCGTCGGTCTGACAAACAGCAGCGTGAGGGCCAGCACGGTGCCAAGGTCGGTCACGAAGGTTGCGGCCATGATGAGCTTGCCGATCTCGGCCTTGTTCAGACCTGTCTCGACCAGCACTGCGTAGACCACGGCCAGGCTTGTGGTGGAGAGGGCGATACCACCTATGAGCGCTGCTCGCGGCTCCCATCCAAGCACGAGTTGGCAGAAACCCCAGGCGAATAGGAACGGGGCGAGGAAGGAGACCCCGCCGATCAGGAAGCTCTCCTTGAACTTGGTCCTAAGAAGTCCCGGATCCACCTCAGCACCGGCGAGGAAGGTGAGTACGACGCTGGCGAAGGTGGCCAGGAAGTTAAGCCACTCGGGCGGATCGATGCCGAGGACATTTCCAGCTACCACCCCCAGTACGATCTCGACGATGGCTACCGTAACCCCGAGTTCCACGGAGATCATGCTGGCCAGAAGAATCAGGATGCTCAGCACCATGGCCACGTACAGGGCGTTGTCCAAACCGTACTCCCTTCCTCAGACGCGGCAAGGTTAAAGCTCCCGCCACGCGTTGCTATTACGCCGTGGTCAGGAGCCATCAGGCCGACTATCTCGGCCGGTTCTCCGCTCTGGGAGGAGCAGTTAGGCGGGATCCATCGCCCGTGTACCGGTGAAGGCGCCCCGATTTTAGCAGTAGTGTCCAGACAGCTCAACGGTGCTTGGGTCATACCACCAGGCGGTTTCCCAAGGGTACGCAGCCGGAGGTATGCTAAGGAATGGAGTGCACCCATTTCACCGGACAGTCGGGTAAGTCAACTTCTCTGAAGATCGGATGTAGAGTTACATCCTCATCGAGGAGGAGAGATTGGCTACTCCAAGGAGAAACCACACCAGGGAGTTCAAGCTCCAATGCTGCCGCCAGGCTGCCACCGGCGAGAAGCGCCCCGCCCAGATCTGCCGCGAGCACAACCTCTCAGAGAGCGTGCTCCTCAGATGGCGCAAGGAGTACGAAGCTCGCGGGGAGGCGGCCTTCACCGAGAAGCAGCCCTCCGGCAACGAAGCTCTTCAGGCGAGGATAGCCGAACTGGAGCGTTTCTGCGGGCAGCTCTCCTTGGAGAACCGGATCTTAAAAAAGTCGCTGAAGAGCATGCAGTCGCCAAGAGGCATGCCGTGATCGGGCAAGTGCGCGAGGAGCATCCCGAGATGCCCATCGAGAGGCTCTGCGAGCTAATGGGTGTGAGCCGCTCGTGGTACTACGAACGCCCGACTCCGGAGCACACAGCCCAAAGAGATATCCGACTCAGAGACGCCATAGAGCGGATCGTTCTAGAGTTCCCCGGCTACGGCTACCGCCGGGTGACTGCGGCACTCAGGCGGGAAGGGTGGAGTGTAAACCACAAGCGAGTGTTGCGCATCATGCGCCAGGAATCGCTTCTGTGCCAGCTAAAACGTCGCTTCGTGCCGACCACCGACTCGGCTCACTCCTTCGGTGGATACCCCAACCTCATCAAGGACACAAAGCTCGACAGACTCGACCAGGTCTGGAC